>NZ_JBSGYQ010000006.1:52745-177763 GCF_053610585.1 Streptomyces sp. NPDC054887
GCCGCCTGGTTCTTTTTTTTATACGCCCCTGCCTGCGCCCGGCGGGTGGGGGGGGGTGGGGGGGGGGGGCGGGCGCGGGGGCGGCCCCCCCCCGCCCCACTCCGCGTTCAGGGGTGCGGCCCGCGCGTCAGCCGCCGAGCTCCTGGTGCCGGGCCGCAAGGCGCGCCGCGCCGGTCTCGGTCAGGGAGCCGAAGAGGCGCAGCCGGGAGACGCCGCCGTCCGGGAAGATGTCCATCCGTATCTCGGTGGCCGCGGGGACCGAGCCCAGGACGAAGCGGTGGTTCGTGTCGGGCTGGAGCCGGGTCCGGGGCAGGATCTCGGTCCACGCGCCGTCGGCCCCGTCGCGCACCGAGAGCGCCGCCCAGCCGGCCGAGTTGCCCTTGAGGTACGCGGTGTCGATCTCGACCGCGCGGATCTCGGCCTGCTCCACCAGGTGGTAGTGGATCCAGTCGTTGCCCTTGTCGCGGCGGCGGCGGGTCTCCCAGCCGTCGTCCATCTTGTGCGAGCGGCCCGGCTGGATGGTGTTGGTGGCCGGGGAGTAGAAGCGGTCGGAGGCGTCCTCGACCCGGCCGCCGTTCTCCAGGGCGACGAGGTCGAACGTACCGAGGGTGGCGAGCCAGGCCGGGTCGGGCGCGACCTCGCCGTAGACCCGCAGGCGGGCGATGCCGCCGTCGGGGTGCTGGTTGACGCGCAGGTGCGTGAAGCGCTGCTCGACGTCGACGGCGAAGCCGTTGGCCGCGTGGCCGCCGACCGCCGTACGGGGTACGAGGGTCACCCACTTCACGTCGCCGGCCAGGAGGTCCTCGGGCGAGGGCGAGCCGGGCACCGACGCGGCCTCCACGGAGACCGCCTGCGGGTAGTTGCCCCGGAAGTGGGCGGTGTCGATGACGATTCCGCGTACGACGCCGGGCGCTCCCAGGCGTACGAGGGCCCAGTCGTGGTCCTCGTCGGTCGGGTGCGGCTGCTGGGCGCTCACACCGCGGCGGCGGCGCGTCTCCCAGCCGTCCATGATCTTGCCCTTGTGCCCGAAGTGCTCGGGGTCGAACTCGGCGTCGCCGGTGCGCAGCATGTTCTCGCGCTCGGCGAAGAACTCGTCGTTGGCGGCGATGACGCCCGCGCCGAGCCGCCGGTCCGCGAGGTCCGCGAAGTGAGTGAAGGGGAAGTCGGCGGTGCGGTAGTCGGCGTACGGGTCGCCGCCGCCGTACGGGCTCGCGTCACCGGTGAAGGAGGGGATCGCCACGATCAGTTGTTCCTTTCGAGCAGCCGGCCGGTCGGCTCGGCCAGAGTGCCGTTGTCGGCGATGCGTACGCCCCGCAGCCACGTCGACCTGACGACGCCGTGCAGGGTCTTGCCCGCGTACGCCGTCACCTGGTTGCGGTGGTACAGCTCCGCCGGGTCGACGGTGAAGGTCTCGTCCGGGGCGAGGACGGCGAAGTCGGCGTCACGGCCGGGCGCGATGGCGCCCTTCTGCGGCAGGCCGGCGAGTTCGGCGGGGGCGGCGGACATCCAGCGGACGACGTCCTCCAGCGTGTGGCCCCGGCGCCGGGCCTCGGTCCAGATCGCCGGTAGTCCCAGCTGGAGCGAGGAGATGCCGCCCCACGCGGAGGCGAAGTCGGGGGTCTTGAGATCGGTGGTGCACGGGGAGTGGTCGGAGACGATGCAGTCGATCGTCCCGTCCGCGAGCCCCTGCCACAGCGCGTCCTGGTTCTCCGCCTCGCGGATCGGCGGGCAGCACTTGAACTCCGTGGCGCCGTCCGGGACCTCCTCGGCCGTGAGGGTGAGGAAGTGCGGGCAGGACTCGACCGTGACGCGCACGCCCTCGCGCTTCGCCGCCGCGATGAGCGGCAGCGCGTCGGAGGACGACAGGTGCAGTACGTGGACCCGGGCGCCCAGCCGCTTGGCGTGCGCGATCAGGCCCTCGATGGCGGTGTTCTCGGCGTCGCGCGGCCGGGAGGCGAGGAAGTCGGCGTACGCGGGGCCGCTCTTCTGCGGGGCGGTCTCCAGGTGGTGCGGGTCCTCCGCATGCACGATCAGCTGTCCGCCGAAGCCGGTGATCTCGGCCATCGAGCGGGCGAGCTGCTCCTGGTCGAGCTCGGGGAACTCCTCGACGCCGGAGGGCGACAGGAAGCACTTGAAGCCGAAGACGCCGGCGTCGTACAGGGGCCGCAGGTCCTTCACGTTGGACGGGATCGCACCGCCCCAGAAGCCGACGTCGATGTGCGCCTTGCTGCGGGCGACGTCCTGCTTGGTGCGCAGGTTGTCGACCGTGGTGGTCGGCGGCAGGGAGTTCAGCGGCATGTCGAGGAGCGTGGTGATGCCGCCCGCCGCGGCCGCGCGGGTGGCGGTCCAGAAGCCCTCCCACTCGGTGCGGCCGGGGTCGTTCACATGGACGTGGGTGTCGACGAGGCCGGGGAGCAGGACGTCGTCGGCGAAGTCCTCCAGCCGGGCGCCGGCCGGCACCTCGGCGTCGTACGGCAGCACGGCCGCGATCTTCCCCTCGGCGACGGCCACCGATGCGGCGCGCGTCCCCTCGGGGGTGACGACGCGCGTCGAGCGCAGTACGAGGTCCACGTCGGGCACCCTGTCCCTCACTTCCGTAGGAGAAAGAATTCAACGAACTGTTGAAGGAGTCTTCACTTCGGGGTGCTGCCCGTCAAGAGCACCCCGCCCACTTGGACCTTTCCACAAAGTGGAAGTGGAATTTCGTAGCGCAGAAGGTGACTATGTACGAGGGGAGCATCCCCGGTTCGTCCCGAGTGACCGCCGACACAGGGACAAACACCCCTCTGACCGGCCCGGACGCCGTGACGCGGCCCGTGTGCTCCGCGCACCCGCCGGGTAGGCTGCTGCCTTGCCCATCCGCCTCGAAAGGACCGTTGACGTGCCGTCGTCCAACGCCACCACCGACGCTTCCAAATCTGCCGCACCCAGCGGTGGTGTGCAGTCCCTTGAGCGCGCCTTCGATCTCCTGGAGCGGATGGCCGACGCGGGCGGCGAGGTCGGCCTCAGCGAGCTCTCGGCCAGCAGCGGCCTGCCGCTGCCCACGATCCACCGTCTGATGCGCACGCTCGTCGCCTGCGGCTACGTGCGCCAGCAGACGAACCGGCGCTACTCGCTCGGCCCGCGCCTGATCCGCCTCGGCGAGAGCGCGTCCCGGCTGCTGGGCACCTGGGCCCGCCCGTACCTGGCCCGCCTGGTCGAGGAGACCGGCGAGACCGCGAACATGGCGCTGCTGGACGGCGACGAGATCGTCTACGTCGCCCAGGTGCCGTCGAAGCACTCGATGCGGATGTTCACCGAGGTCGGCCGCCGGGTGCTGCCGCACTCCACGGGCGTCGGCAAGGCGCTCCTCGCGCACACGCCGCCGGAGGAGGTGCGGGCGCTGCTCGCCCGTACGGGCATGCCGACCGCCACCGAGAAGACGATCACCACCCCCGAGGGCTTCCTCGACGCCCTGGAGCAGGTCCGCAGGGCCGGTTACGCCGTGGACGACGGCGAGCAGGAGATCGGCGTCCGCTGCCTCGCGGTCCCGGTCCCCCACTCCCCCACGGCCGCCGCCATCTCCATCTCCGGGCCGGCCGGCCGCGTGACGGAGGCGGCCACCGAGAAGATCGTGCCGATACTCCAGGAAGTCGCCCAGGACCTCTCGGTCGTGCTCACCAACAACGGCACGCAGGGCTGACCGCGCCCGGCCCGGCCGCTGCTCCGGACGGACGGCGGCCGGCCCGCACCCGGCCGTCCGCCATCGTCACCACCGTGTCCGCCCGCTCCAGGTGCGCCCGGTCGTGCGTGACGAGGACCGTCGCCGTGCCCCGTTCGCGCGTCAGCGTCACCAGCAGGTCGAGCACCGCCGCGCCCCGCTCGTGGTCGAGGGCGCTGGTCGGCTCGTCGACCAGCAGGACCGCCGGCTCGTTCATCAGCGCGCGGGCGATGTTCACCCGCTGGCGCTGACCCCCCGACAACTGGTGCGGGCGGCGGTCCGCCCGGTCCGCGAGCCCCACCGCCGCCAGCAGGTCCCGCGCCCGCTGCCGGGCCCGGCGCGGCGGGCGGCCCGACAGGTGGGCCATCACCTGGAGCTGCTCCGCCGAGGTGAGCGACGGCAGCAGGTTCGGCTGCTGGAAGACGATCCCGACGCGGGTGCGCCGCAGCTCCGCCCGCTCGGCACCGCTCAGGTCACCGGTGACCGTACCGTCGACGACGACCCGCCCCCGGTCCGGTGCGACGAGTGTCGCGGCGACCGCGAGCAGGCTCGACTTGCCGGAACCCGAGGGCCCGACGACGGCGGTGAGCGAGCCCGCCGCGACGTCGAGCGTGACGTCGTCGAGGGCGGTCAGCCGCGCGGCCCCGTCGGGATAGGTGAGGGTCACGCCGGTGAGGGACAGGGTCATCGGACACTCCCGAGGGCGACGAGGGGATCGACGGCGGTGATGCGCCGGACGGACAGCGCGGCGCCGGCGACGCCGAGGCCGGCCGTGACGGCGGCGGGCACGAGCAGCGTCACCGGGTCGAGCACGAACGGGACGGCCCCGGCGACGGCGGCGCCGGTCAGCGCGGCGAGCGCGGCCCCCAGCGACGTACCGGCGCCCAGCAGCAGCACGGCCTGGCCGAGCGCGTCGCGCAGCAGGTACGGCGTGGAGGCCCCCAGCGCCTTGAGGACGGCGACGTCGCCGCCGCGCTGGATCGTCCAGACGGTGAAGAAGGCCCCCACGACGAGCGCCGAGACGGCGAACAGGAACCCGCGCATCAACCGGAGCGAGCCGTTCTCGGCCTCGTAGGACGCGAGGGCGCTCAGCGAACCCTCGACCGTGCGGGTCTCGGTGCCCGCCGCCCTGTCGCCCGCCGCCAGGTCCGCGCCGTCCGCGACGGTGAGGGCGACGACGGTGGCCCGCTCCTCCGCGGTCCCGCCGCCGCCCGCGGCGAGCCGCTGCCAGTCGTCGAGCGTTGTCCACACCACGGGCGTGTGGCTGTACGCGTCCTCTCCCGCCACGGCGGCCACGGTCGTCCTCACGCCGCCGATGTCCACCGTGTCGCCGGGCCGGGCGTCCAGGTCGCCGGCCGCCCGCAGCGACAGCACGACCCTGCCGGGCCCGAAGCCCTCGACGTCGGGCGCGGGCCCGGAGCCGGGTTCCGCGCCGAACACCGAAACGGCGGCCGTCCGCTCCCCCGCCCGCGCGTTCGCGGTACGGATGCCGAGCGGTTCGGCGGCGGTGACGCCTGGCTGCCGGGCCCACGCCCGCCAGGCGCTCTCGGGCACGGAGGACTGGGTGAACGACACCTCCTGCCCTTCGGGCGGCCGGCCGAAGGCCAGCCGGTCGGCGGGAAGCGAGGTGATGGCCGAGGTGTTGTCCCTGGCCAGTCCGGCGGTGAGGCCGGACAGCAGAGTGACGAGCAGGGTGATGAGCGCGACGACCGTGCCCATGAGCGCGAAGCGGCCCCGGGCGAATCCGATATCTCTCCATGCGACGAACATGATCCGAGCCTGGCCGCGCGGGCGTGTGAAAACATCGCGCCAGGGATCGTCGCGACATCCATCCTTCGGTTGACGGAGCGACCGCGCCGGAGCCCTACGCTGGACACGCCATGGACCCCAGCTCTTCCCACCCCGGTACCGCCGCCGGCCTCGCCCTCACCGGCCCCGCCGTTCCCCTCACGCGCGTGCTCGGCCCCTCCCTCCCCGCCCGTCCCCTCACCCCCGTGGTGCGCGGACTGCGGCTGTGCCTGCACGCCCTGCTCGGCGGGCTGCTGGCGCTCGCCGCCGTGAAGGCCGTGGCAGGCGGCGCCCCGGACGCGACGGCCGTCGTTCTCGCGGCCGTCACGATGGCCGTCGTGTACGCCGTCGGGGCGCTGAGCCCCGCCGTCGACCGCTCGCCGCGCGCCGCCGCCGGCTGGCTCGCGGCGCTGGGTCTGGCCTGGCTGATACTCCTGGCCCTGACGCCCGACGGGCTGTGGGCGGCCTTCCCGCTGTACTTCCTCCAGCTCCACCTGCTGCCGGTGCGCCGGGGCCTGGCCGCCGTCGCCGCGACGGCGGGCGGGGCCATCGCCGGCTTCGTCCTGCACGGGCGGACGGTGACGCCCGGCACGTTCGTCGGACCGCTGCTCGGAGCGGCCGTCGCCGTGGCGACGGTCCTGGGGTACCAGGCGCTGTACCGGGAGAGCGAGCGGCGCCGCGAGCTCATCGACGAACTGCTCGCCACCCGGGAGGACCTCGCCGCCGCCGAGCGGACGGCGGGGACGCTGGCCGAGCGCGAGCGGCTGGCCCGCGAGATCCACGACACGCTCGCCCAGGGACTGTCCAGCATCCAGCTCCTGCTGCGCGCCGCCGAACGCGCGCTGCCGGCCGGCGACCCGGCGGGCGTCCACGTCCGGCGGGCCCGCGAGGCGGCGCAGGACAATCTCGCCGAGGCCCGCCGCTTCGTACGGGCCCTGACGCCGCCCGACCTGGAGCACGGCTCGCTGGCCGCCGCGCTGGAGCGGCTGTGCGCGGCGACACCGGAGCCCGCCGTGCGGTTCGCCGTGAGCGGCACGCCGGTGGAGCTGCCCACTCCGTACGAGGTGGCACTGCTGCGCGTCGCCCAGTCCGCGCTCGCCAACACGGTGCGGCACGCGGCGGCGACGCGCGCCGAGATCACCCTCAGCTTCATGGAGACCTCGGTGTCGCTGGACGTCGTGGACGACGGCGTGGGTTTCGACCCGTCGGCCCCCCGCCCGCGCGCGGGCGACGGTTTCGGGCTGCCCGCGATGCGGGCGCGGGCCCGGTCGCTCGGCGGCGCCCTGAGCGTCGAGTCCGCGCCGGGGCAGGGCACGGCCCTGGCGATCACCCTGCCGCTGCCGGCCGGTGATCCGCAGTGACGGCCACCGGCGGTCCGGTGCGCGTCCTGCTCGCCGACGACCATCCCGTCGTACGGGCGGGCCTGCGCGCCGTACTCGACACGGAGAAGGACCTCCTGGTCGTCGCGGAGGCCGCCACGGCGGAGCGCGCGGTGGAGCTGGCGGCGGCGGACGACGTCGACGTCGTCCTGATGGACCTGCAGTTCGGGCCGGGCCGCATGCACGGGTCGGAGGCGACCGCCGCGATCACCGCGCGCCCCGGCGCGCCCCGGGTGCTCGTCCTGACGACGTACGACACGGACGCCGACATCCTGGCGGCGGTGGAGGCGGGTGCGAGCGGCTACCTGCTCAAGGACGCGCCCCCGGAGGAGCTCGCGGCTGCGGTGCGCACGGCGGCGGCCGGCCGGTCCGCGCTGGCGCCGGCCGTCGCACACCGGCTGATGGACCGGATGCGCACGCCGGCGGCGGCGCTGACCCGGCGCGAGATCGAGGTGCTCCAGCTGGTCGGCGAGGGCATGTCCAACCTGCGGATCAGCAAAGAGCTGTTCCTCAGCCAGGCGACGGTCAAGACCCATCTGGTGCACATCTACGCCAAGTTGGGCGTCGACTCGCGCACCTCGGCCGTGGCGGTGGCGACGGCCCGCCGGCTCATCCGGCGCTGAGTCGGCGGGCCGGTTCCGTCCGCCGGTTTCGTCCGTCAGTCCCGTCCGAAGAGCTCGATCGCGTTGCGCACCTGGGCCAGGGCCTGGGACAGCGCGCTGACCGAGCCGATGCACCCCACGACCAGCAGCAGCGAACGGCGCAGCCGCATGATCTCGGGCACGCCGCTGAGCGCCATGGCGTGCAGCGACGCCAGTTCGTCCTCCGCGACGCCCCGGTCGGGGAGTTCGGCGGGGTGCCCGGCCAGTTCCCGGCGCAGGTGCGAGACGGCGGCACGCAACTCCGTCACTCGCGGGTCCTCGCCGTCCCCGGTCACGCACCCCTGTTCCACACTTCTCAACAAGGTCTCTCCCCCTCGCACGATGACGTGCAGGTCCTGCCAGTGGTCCGGCCCCGTACGCCGTTGGTCGGACGGCGTGCACAGAGGCCGGGGGTCAGTTAACGCCAACCGGAGGGTTGTACGCCACTTGGCCCCCGCTCAGCGGTCAGGACCGGAGTCGGCCGGCGGGAACGGGCCGTCGGCGCCCCTGCCGGATGAGGTAAGCAAGGGCCCATGGCACACACAGGGAACGAGGGAGGCGGCGGCGTCGCGGGGCTGCTGCTCGCGGCGGGCGCGGGCCGGCGGCTCGGCGGGCGGCCGAAGGCGCTGCTGGAGTACCGGGGGAGGCCGCTGGTCGAGCACGCGGTGCGCGTGCTGCGCGAGGGCGGCTGCGGTCCGGTGCACGTGGTGCTGGGGGCGTCGGCGGAGCGGGTGCGCGAGCGCGCCGACCTGAGCGGCTGCGTGCTGGTCGACAACCCGGAGTGGGACGAGGGGATGGGCTCGTCGCTGCGGGCCGGCCTGGCGTCCCTGGCCGGCACCGGAGCCGGGGCCGCGCTGGTCTCGCTGGTCGACCAGCCGGGCATCGGCGCGCGGGCCGTGGGCCGGGTGGCGGCGGCGTACCGCTCGCCTTCGAGCCTGGTGGCGGCGGCGTACGGCGGGGAACGGGGGCACCCCGTGCTCTTCGGCTCCGGGCGGTGGGCGGACATCGCGAGGACTGCGACGGGCGACCGGGGGGCACGCGCCTATCTGAGGCAGCACGCGGACGCGGTGACGCTCGTCGAGTGCGGGGACGTGGCCGCGGCGTACGACATCGACACGCCGGAGGACCTGTTCCACTTGGAGTGACCGGGGTGGCACTGAGCGACAGTTTCTGTCGACCAGGAGAATCTCGACATCAACAGACCGTTGAACTTCCACCATGAGGAAACTACTATCCACACGTCAGAAGCGCCCTGCACCATCCGGCGGCGCCCGCGACCGTACCTCGGAGCCATGGCACTTAGTGCCGTTCTCAGGCGACCCGGCGGCCGGCAGGCTCGCCCGCGTAAGGAGTGACAGCTCATGTCCGCACCAGCGCCGTCCCCGCTGGCCATCGTCGATGCCGAGCCCCTGCCCAGGCAGGAAGAGGTCCTGACCGACGCGGCTCTCGCCTTCGTGGCCGAGCTGCACCGGCTGTTCACGCCCCGCCGTGACGAGTTGCTCGCCCGCCGCGCCGAGCGCCGCGCCGAGATCGCCCGCACGTCGACGCTGGACTTCCTCCCGGACACCGCACAGGTCCGCGAGGGAGACTGGCAGGTCGCGCCGGCCCCGGCCGCGCTCAACGACCGCCGCGTGGAGATCACCGGTCCGACCGACCGCAAGATGACCGTCAACGCCCTGAACTCGGGCGCCAAGGTCTGGCTCGCCGACTTCGAGGACGCGTCCGCTCCCACCTGGGAGAACGTCGTCCTCGGCCAGCGCAATCTGATCGACGCGTACACGCGCCGGATCGACTTCACCGACCCGAAGTCCGGCAAGACGTACGCCCTCAAGCCGGCCGAGGAGCTGGCGACCGTCGTCATGCGGCCGCGCGGCTGGCACCTCGACGAGCGCCACCTGCGCTTCGACGGCCGTCCGGTGCCGGGCGCCCTCGTCGACTTCGGCCTGTACTTCTTCCACAACGCCAAGCGGCTCATCGAGCTCGGCAAGGGCCCGTACTTCTACCTGCCCAAGACCGAGTCGCACCTCGAAGCGCGGCTGTGGAACGACATCTTCGTCTTCGCGCAGGACTACGTCGGCATCCCGCAGGGCACCGTCCGCGCGACCGTCCTGATCGAGACGATCACGGCGGCGTACGAGATGGAGGAGATCCTCTACGAGCTGCGCGACCACGCGGCGGGCCTCAACGCGGGCCGCTGGGACTACCTCTTCTCCATCGTCAAGAACTTCCGTGACGGTGGCGCCAGGTTCGTCCTCCCGGACCGCAACGCGGTCACGATGACGGCCCCGTTCATGCGCGCGTACACCGAGCTGCTCGTCCGCACGTGCCACAAGCGCGGCGCGCACGCCATCGGCGGCATGGCGGCCTTCATCCCGTCCCGCAAGGACGCCGAGGTGAACAAGGTCGCCTTCGAGAAGGTCAAGGCCGACAAGGACCGCGAGGCCGCCGACGGCTTCGACGGCTCCTGGGTCGCGCACCCGGACCTGGTGCCGATCGCGATGGCGTCGTTCGACGCGGTCCTGGGCGAGAAGCCGAACCAGAAGGACCGGCTGCGCGAGGACGTCTCGGTGGCGCCCGGCGACCTGATCGCCATCGACTCGCTGGACGCGGTCCCGACGTACGAGGGCCTCGTCTCGGCCGTCCAGGTCGGCATCCGCTACATCGAGGCGTGGCTGCGGGGCCTGGGCGCGGTGGCGATCTTCAACCTGATGGAGGACGCCGCCACGGCGGAGATCTCCCGTTCGCAGATCTGGCAGTGGATCAACGCGGGCGTCGTCTTCGAGAACGGCCGGAAGGCGACCCCGGAGCTGGCCTGCGCCATCGCCGCCGAGGAACTGGCCGCCATCCGCGCGGAGATCGGCGACGAGGCGTTCGCCGCCGGCAGGTGGCAGCAGGCGCACGACCTGCTGCTCACCGTCTCGCTCGACGAGGACTACGCCGACTTCCTCACGCTGCCGGCGTACGAGCAGCTGCGCGGCTGACCACCGCCCGCACCCCGCCCTCCGCCCCCGGTACCGCACAGACCCGGGGGCGGAGGCACCGGGTCAGCGGATCGGCTCGCTCAGCTCACCGCGCAACCGCTGCGCCCGCAGCACCAGTTCGAGCTCGAAGCGGCGGTCCGGGTCGTCGACCTCGTCGCCCCACAGCTCGCGGATCTGCCGCATCCGGTAACGCACGGTCTGCGGGTGCACCCCCAGCCGGGCCGCCACCTCCGGCGCCCCGCCGCGCGTCTCCAGCCACGCCAGCAGCGTCTCCGCGAGCCGCCGCCCCTGCGTGGGGCCGCAGCCGGCGAGCGGCGCGAGGCAGCGGCGCGTCAGGTCGCCGATGAGCTCCTCGGGCGGCAGCAGCACCAGCGCCTCGGTGTACTCGGTGCAGTGCAGCAGCCGGCCGGAGGGCAGCAGCCCCCGCTCCATGAGGCGTACGGCGGCCGCCGCCCAGCGCAGCGACTTCGCTGCCTCCGCCAGCGCCACGGCGGGGCCGAGCGCCCCGGACCAGCCCCGCATCGACCGGCGCAGCAGCTCGGGCCGCCCCGCGAGCGCCGGGTCGGGCACGACGATCAGCGGCTGCTCGCTCTCCATGTCCAGCAGTACGCCCTGGCCCACCGCCGGGGTGACGCAGGCGCGCGACGGCCGCAGCAGCACCCCCACGGCGACCCGCTCGGGCAGCGGCCACCCGATCCGGGCGGCGTGCTCGGCCAGCGACCGGGCGCGGACCGGGTCGTCGGGCTCGCCGTACTCCGCGATCAGCGCCTGCGTCAGCTTCCGCTGGAGTCGCAGCCGCTCCCCCGCCTGCCGGGCGGCGGCCTCGGCGTACCCGCGTACCGTCTGGTCCACCAGGCCGTCGAGGAAGGCGAATCCGGACTCGGCGAGTTCGTACATCGCGGGCGGCGGGATGCGCACCTGCTGCCCGATCTCGGCGAGCCGCCGCCAGGCGAGGCGGACGCCGAGCCGGTACATGGCCTGGAGGGAGTCCAGGGAACGGCCGTGCAGCCCCTCGCCGCGCCCGAACTCCTGGAAGACCTCCAGATGGACGTGCGGACGTCCCTTCTCCAGGACCAGGTGCTGGACGAAGTCCTCCAGGGCGCGCCGGATGCCGACGAGGGCGATCAGTTCGCCCGACTCGTCGACGAGCAGCGGCAGTTTGGGGTGCTCGCGGCAGATGCAGTCGAGGATCTCCCGCGCCAGCGCGGGGACTTCGCGCATGGCCAGGTCGGTGAACTGCCGTAACTGGAGGCGGGGCACTGCGCCCCAGGCCGACCCGTCGCCCATGCGTCGCTCCCCGTCCGCCGCGGTCGTCTCCACTCGGGGCACTCCCAGCGTGGTCATTTCCCGGGCGTCGCCGACTCGTAGCTGATCAACGGCACATTGGGCTGCTCCGGCGTGGCGTCGAGCAGGGCCACGACGGCGAAGGCGGCGCCCACGGCGAGGGCGGCGGCGGCAACGACGGTGAGCGCTGCGGCGAGGAATCTGGACATGGTCGGGTCAGCCTCTCTGACGCTGTGACCCCACCGGTGTCCCGCCGGCCCCGTCCGGCAAGTGTCCAGTGTCGGCACTCCATTGACAGTCCGTCAAGAGCGCGCCTACGGTTCCCGGCCCATACGCACGTGCACGTGTCCGCCGAGCCATCCCCCCGCCGGCCGCCTCTGGAGTCGCCCGTATGCGTCGCACCGCATCCCCCCTGTCGCTGGCCCTGCTGGGCGCCGGCGTGTTCCTGCTCGTCCTCGCCCCGATGCTGGCCTGGTACGTGGAGCCGCGCGCGAAGCGCACCCCGATCGACGTGGCCGTCACGACGGTCTTCACCGGCCCCGGACGCTACTTCGACACCGGCGAGATCAAGACCCTGAGGAAGGACCTCACGATCACCCGCCAGGTACGGGGCGACGTGGCCGACAGCGAGAAGAGCGGCAGGGCGATCTGGGACGTCTCCACCTCGGTGGACACCGAGGACACGCTCCCGGCCGCCGACACCCACGACTCGCTCCAGTGGACGCTGGAGCGCTGGGTCACCGACCGCCGCACCAACGAGCCGGTGCACTGCTGCGGTGAGAAACCAGCCTTCGACGGAGAGGCTTACCTCAAGTTCCCCTTCGACGTTCAGAAGCGCTCGTACCGCTGGTGGGACAGTACGCTCGGCTCGACGGTCCGCCTCCGCTTCGCGGGTGTGCGGAGCGTCCAGGGGTACGAGGGCTACCGCTTCACCGGCGCCGTCGAGCCCGCGCGGACCGGCACCCGGCTGGTCCCCGGGCGGCTCGTCGGGCTGCCGAAGCGGAGCCAGGTGCTCGCCGAGGAGTGGTACGCCAACCACGGCATCGAGCTGGTCGTCGACCGGCGCACGGGCCGCATCGTGAACGCCGCCATCGGCCCGCGCAAGACGCTGCGCGCGCCCGGCGGGAAGCGGGACGAGGTGGTGCTGCTGGACAGCCGCCGCCTGGAGTTCACCCCCGCGACGCAGCGGGCCCAGGTCGAGCTCGCCTCCTCCGACAGCGACCGGCTGGAGCTGGTGGGCGAGACGCTGCCGCTGGGCGCGGGCGGGGCGGGGGCGCTGCTCGCGGCAGTGGGCGCGGTGCTCGTCGTACGGGGGCGGGAGGCGCGCGGGACCACGCCTGTCATCACATTGTGATGACACATCAGCTCACACCGGGCGGGAAATTGTCACCGAGGTGAGTAGCCGCATCGAACAGCGTGCCGAAAACTTACCTCCCCACCCCGAGCACGGCCCCCACCGGTTCCGCACCCTGAAACGAGTTGGAGCTCGCATGCCCCAGCACGTGCCCCCCACCCTGCACGATGCGAAACCCCAAGAGACGCACCCCGCACTCCCGCACCCCACGTCCCGGCACCCCCGCCGGATCGTCTTCCTCTCCCGCCGCGACCTCGGCAATCCCGCCGCGGGCGGCTCCGAACTCCTCGTCGACCGCCTCGCGGACGGCCTGACCGCCCTCGGACACCAGGTGACGCTGCTGTGCGGAGGCCCGGCGGCGTACCGCGACTACCGGGTCGTCTCGGCCGGCGGCGACCTCGGCCACTTCGTCAAGGCGCGCCGCGCCTTCGCCCGGCAGGTCGGCGACTGCGACCTGCTGGTCGAGGTCTGCAACGGTCTGCCGTACCTGACCCCGCTGTGGCACCGCGGCCCCACACTCTGCCTGGTCAACCACGTGCACACGGAACTGTGGGGCATGCGCTACCCGGGCCCCGCCGCCGGTCTCGGACGCCGGCTGGAGCACTGGGCGCTGTCGGCGGCCCAGCGCGACAACCTGCTGGTCGCCGTGTCGAGCTCCACGGCGGGCGCGCTGACCGCGCTCGGCGTGGACCCCGGACGCATCCGCGTCGTGCACAACGGGGTGGAACAGCCGACGGACCGCGCGCCCCGCTCCGCGCAGCCGCTCTTCCTCGCGATGGGCCGGCTGGTCGAGTACAAGCGCATCGACCTGCTCCTGCGCCTGTGGGAACGGGTACGGCCGGTCACCGGCGGCAAGCTGGTGATCATCGGCGACGGGCCGCAACGCCGGAGCCTGGAGGCGCTCGCCGGGCCCGACGTGGTCTTCAAGGGGCACGTCTCCGAGGCCGAGAAGCACCAACTGCTGTGCGCGGCGCACCTCTTGCTGCACCCCTCGGCGGTCGAGGGCTGGGGCCTGGTGGTGACCGAGGCGGCGACCCGGGGCACCCCGGCGATCGGCTTCGACGTACCGGGCCTGCGGGACTCGATAGCCGACGGGGTGACCGGCGTGCTCGCCCGCGGCGAGAGCTCGTTCGCCGCGGCCTGGTGCACGCTGGCCCTGAGCACCGAGCGCCGCGAGGCGATGGGCCGCGCCGCCGCCGCGCGGGCCGCGCACTACCGGTGGAGCAGTACGGTGCGCCAGTTCCGGGCGGTGGCGGCGGAGGCGGCCCTTGCCCACCGGCGGAGGTGACCTCCGGTGAAGGACCCCTCCCTGCGCAGGTCCGTCACCCTCTTCCGGGCCTTCCTCGACGAACAGGGCGACCCCGACCACTGCTACGCGCTGCTGGCCCGTGACGCCGCCGACCAACTGGAGCGCTACGGGCCGCTGGCGGAGCGGACCGTCCTCGACATCGGCGGCGGCAGCGGCCACTTCACCGAGGAGTTCCGCAGACGCGGGGCCCACAGCTACCTCTTCGAACCGGACGTACGGGAACTCGGCGGCCGCCGGACCCGCGGCACCGTGGTGGCCGACGGCTATCTGCTGCCCCTCGCGGACGGCGCGGCGGACATCAGCTTCTCCTCGAACGTGCTGGAGCACGTCGAGGACCCGGCGACCTTCCTCAGCGAACTGGTGCGCGTCACCGCGCCCGGCGGCCTGATCTACGTGTCGTTCACCAACTGGTACTCACCCTGGGGCGGCCACGAGTGGGCGCCCTGGCACTACCTCGGCGCCGAACGGGCCCGCCGCCGCTACGAACGGCGTACCGGCCGCAAGGCCAAGCACACGCTCGGCGAGAACCTCTTCCGGATCCACGTCGGCGCCACGCTGCGCCAGGTACGGTCCCGCACCGACGTCGAGGTGGTGACGGCACGGGCCCGCTACTGGCCGTTCCTCCCCGCCGTCGTGCCGAGGATCCCCCTGCTGCGCGAGTTCGCCACCTGGAATCTCCTCCTCATCCTCCGGCGGTGTCCATGACGACCACCCTCCAGGCACCTCCCAGGACCCCGCCGCCTCCCCGTCCTGATCCGCCCGCGGGCCCGCGCTCGCGCCGCTGGCTGTTCGGCTTCTGGGGCGCGGTGCTGCTCGCCTTCGTCGCCGCGTCCCCGGGCAGGATGACGTTCGAGACGAAACTCGGCGTGGCCCTGGACCCGTTCCGCTTCCTGTCGGACCTGGGCGAGCTGTGGCACAGCAGGGCGGGCTTCGGCGGCATCTTCGACCAGTACGTCGGCTACGCCTTCCCGATGCTGCCGTTCTACGCGCTGGCCGATCTGGCGCACCTGCCGGTCTGGCTGGCGGAGCGCCTGTGGCTGTCCATCGTGGTGACCACGGCGTTCTGGGGCGCGCTGCGCCTGGCCGAGCGCCTGCGCGTGGGCTCGCCGGCGACCCGCCTGCTCGGCGCGGCGGCGTACGCCCTGTGGCCGACGTACACGATCGTCGTCGGCTCGACGTCGGCCGCCGCGCTGCCGGGAGCGCTGCTCCCCTGGGTCCTGCTGCCCCTCACGAACCACCGCACCACGGCCCGCGTCGCCGCGCTCCGCTCGGCGCTGCTGATCCCGTGCATGGGCGGGGTGAACGCGGCGTCGACCCTGGCGGCCCTGCTGCCGGTCGGGCTCTACCTCCTGAGCCGGCCGGCCACACCCCGCCGGCGCGCGCTGATCGCCTGGTGGGTGCCGGGCGTGCTGCTCGCCACCGCCTGGTGGGTGGTCCCGCTGCTCCTCCTCGGGCTGCACGGCGAGAACTTCCTGCCGTACGTGGAGCAGGCCGAGACGACCACGGCCACCATGTCCGCGACGGAGATGCTGCGCGGCGCCGGCAACTGGACGGCGTACCTGCACTTCGGGGAGGCGTGGCTGCCCGCCGGCTGGACGGTCGCCACGGCGGCTCCGGCCGTCATCGGCTCCGCCGTCGCCGCCGCGCTCGGCCTCGCCGGCCTGGCCCGCCGCGACATGCCGGAGCGGCGCTGGCTGCTCCTGGTCGTCCTCTGCGTGGCGGCGGTCACCCTCGCCGGCTACGACGGCCCGCTGGGCGGCCCGTTCGCGTCCCTCTTCCAGGACTGGCTGAACGGCGCGCTGGTCCCCTTCCGCAACATCTACAAGTTCCAGCCGGGCCTGGCCCTCGCGCTGGTCCTCGGTCTCACCCACATCACCTCGACGCTCACCCTGCCGTCCCTGCGCCGCTTGACGGCGCCCCTCACCGCCCTGCTGATCCTTCCGGCCCTGGCGCTCCCCTACCTCAACGGCGACATCCTCCAGCCGGGTTCCTTCACCAAACTGCCCGCGCACTGGAAGGCGACGGCCGACTGGCTGGAGGAGAACTCGCCGGCGAGCCGCGCCCTGGTCGTCCCGGCGACGGCCCACGGCATCCACACCTGGGGCTCCACCATCGACCAGCCGCTCGACGTGCTGGCGAAGTCCCGGTGGGCGCAACGCGACTACGTGCCGTTCGGCACGCCGGGCAACCGCCGGGCCATGGACGCGGTGGAGCAGGCCCTCACCACCGGGGCCCGTGTCCCGGGCCTGAGCGACTACTTGCACCGGGCCGGGCTGCACTACGTCGTCGTACGCAACGACCTGGACCCGGACCAGATCGGCTACGTACCCCCGCAGACCGTCAAGCGCACGCTGGAGGAGTCCGGTTACCGCCGTGTGACGGGGTTCGGCCCGGTGCTCACCGGCGGCCGCATCCCGGACGACACCCCCGTGCAGATCGAGGGCCTCTACCCCCGGCAGCAGGCGGTGGAGGTCTACGAGCCGCCCGCTGCCACCCCGCGCCCGGACCGGGCGGGGATCGCCCCGGTGGCGGACACCGCGATCGTCAGCGGCGGCCCCGAGGCGCTCCTGCGCCTGTCGGCCGACCCGGCGATGCGCAAGCGGTCCGCCGTCCTCACCGGCGACAGCCACCCGGGCCTCGCCGACCCGGCGATCCGGGCGGCGGCCGACGGTCTGCGCCGCGCCGACACCCGCTTCGGCCTGGTCAACTCGAACACGTCGTACACGTACACCGCCACGGAGAGGAACCACCCCGGGAGCCTCCAGGACCCGGGGCGCGAACCGCGCCAGATCCTGCCGTCCGACGGCACGAAGCACCAGACCACGGCGGTGCTGCGCGGCGCGCGGTCGGTGACGGCGTCGAGCAGCGGCAACTGGCTGTTCCACCTGCCGCAGTACGACCCGGTGAACGCGTTCGACGGAAACCCCGACACGGCGTGGGCGGAGGGCAGCGCGGCGAACCCCCGGGGCGAGTGGCTGCGCATCGCGTTCACCTCTCCCACCACCCTCCCGGCCCGGATCCGGGTGACGCCGCTGCCGTCCGACGGCCTGCGGGCCGCCCCCACGGCCGTACGCGTGGAGACCGACAACGGCAGCAGGACGAGCCCGCTGCACCCCGACGGCGCACCGCAGGAGATCGACGCGCCCCCGGGCCGCGCCACCTACCTGAAGATCACCATCACGAACGCGCAGCAGGGCCGCCCCGGGCTGATGGGCGCGGGCTTCACCGCGGTGGACATCCCCGGCGTCCAGGTGACCCGCCTCCTGTCCCTGCCCCGGGACGCGGACCCCGACCTGGTCTCGCTCCACCGGGGCAGCGACCCCGGCGGGCTGTCCCCCGTGTCGGCGGAAGTGGGCCTGCACCGGCAGTTCTCGACGACCACGAAGGGCACCTGGGCACTGACCGCCACAGCCCTGCCCGTACCGGGCGACGCGCTGGACGCGCTCCTCTACACCTTCGCGCCCGAGCAACGCCGCAGGCTGACGGCGACGGCCGACTCCACCTCCCGCCTGGGCGCGTCCCTCACGCCCCGCAACCTGGTCGACGGCGACCTCACGACGGCCTGGATAGCCGGCGACAAACCGACCCTGCACCTGCGCTGGCCGGGGAAGCGCCCCATCGGCGAGATCGTCTTCGCCGCCGCCGGCGGCCTCTCCACCCGCCCGGAGCAGGTGGAGATCAGTTCCCCCGACGGCGCCGCCACCGTCTCGGTGGACGAGAACGGATTGGCACGCTTCGAGCCGATCAGGACCGACCGCCTGGACATCAGGATCACCCGCACGGCGGCCCTCACGGTCCACAACCCGGTGGCGAACGGCGAGATGCAGCTCCCCGTGGGCCTGAGCGAGGTGTACGTCCCCGCTCTGGACGACTTCCGGGTCCCGCAGCCCGAACCCCAGGAGACGTTCCAACTCCCTTGCGGGCAGGGCCCCGTCCTCTCCGTCGACGGCACC
Source organism: Streptomyces sp. NPDC054887 (assembly GCF_053610585.1). NCBI lineage: Bacteria > Bacillati > Actinomycetota > Actinomycetes > Kitasatosporales > Streptomycetaceae > Streptomyces > Streptomyces sp. NPDC054887. The sequence continues at coordinate 71,135 of NZ_JBSGYQ010000006.1, forward strand.
CTGCACGCCACCGCCGCGAGCGGGAGGCTGAGCGACCTCACCGAGCGCCGCCCCGTCGAGGTCTCGCTGTGCGCGGGCCCCCAGCGCGACGGCCGGGTGAGTCTGCCCGCCGGTACGCACCGCGTGGAGGCGGGCGACTCGGGCCCCCTGGCCCTGACCGACATCACCCTGACCAGGAACAAGGCGGCGCCGCCCGCCGAGCGCACGCGCGAGCTGACCGTCCGTGACGCGGTGGGCGACCGCCGCTCCCTCACGGTGGGACCGGGCGAGGCGTCGTACCTCCAGACGTACGAGAACGCGAACGCGGGCTGGCAGGCGACCCTCGACGGCCGCAAGCTCCCCTCCCTCCGGCTGGACGGCTGGCAGCAGGGCTGGCTGATCCCGGAGGGCGAGGGCGGCGAAGTGCGCATGGAGTACAAGCCGGCACGCGTCTACGAAGCGGGCCTGATCACCGGCGCACTGGCCCTGGCAGCCCTGACGGTCCTGACCCTCTACCGCCGCCGGCCGAACACCACCACTCCCCCGACCGCACCCACTCCACCAGCCCCCGGCCCCCTCCTCACCCTGGCGGCCCTGACGCTCACCCTCGCCCTGACCGCGGGTCCCCTGGCAGCAGTACTGGTCCCCCTCCTCGCCCTGGTGGCCCACTTCCGCCACACCCTCCTCCCCGCGATCGCCCTCCTCGCGATGACGGCGGCGGGCACGGTGGCGGCCCTCCAGGCGGGCGAACCAGCCTCCGACTCGGCGGGCGCGTTCGGCCCGGTGGCCCAACTCCTGGCCCTGACGGCCCTGACGGCCGCCGTGGTGACAACCCCCCGCCCCGCCCGGAACGACGACGCGGTGCCGGCAGGAAACACGCAGGGGCACTCCCCCAACACCCCCGCCGAACAAGCCACGGTGCCGGGAGGGGACGTGCGGGGGCACTCGCCCCACAACCCCGCTCAACCGTCGGCAGTGCCAGGAGGGGACGTGCCGGGGCGCTCCCCGCAGGGCGCCGAACGCAACCACCCCGAACCCACCGCAGCCGGACCCGAACGTTCGACGCCCGAGGAGACGCCCCGGCACGGCACCGACCCCGGAGCCGCCGCCCACAACCCCCCAGCCACCGCCCGGCACAACCGCACCGCCCCCGGCGAGGAGAGGCCACAGTGACCGCGCTCCACCACCAAGCCCGCCCCGGCAACCCCGGCAACCCCGCCGGCCCCGCCGGCCACCACCGGGTCCCCTTCACGGTCGTGGACGAGGTCACCCGCCACTGCCTGCACCCCCGAGTGCCCGAGACCGTGCACATCGAGGTCCACCTGCCCGCCCGCCCCGACCCCGCCCGCCTCCGCACCGCCTTCGCAGAGGCACTGCGCCGCCACCCCCGCATCCTCATGCGCGAGGCCCCCGGCCCCTGGTACCGGCGCCGCTACGAATGGGAACTCACCCCGCACGCCGACACCGAAGTGGTGACGTTCCCGCCGACCGGCCCGGACGCCCTCGACCGCGCCCGGGCCCGCGCCCTCTCCGTCGCGCCGCCGCTCGCGCTCTCGCCGCCCGTACGCCTGGAGGTCGTCGAACGCGTACTGCTCCTCACGGTCAACCACACCGCCCTGGACGGCCCCGCCTGCCTGCGCGTCCTGGCCACCGCCGCCGAGCTCTACGGCGGCCGGGACAACTCCCCGTCCACCCCACCGCCCACCCGGGCACCCATGCGCCCCACCGGGCCCCCCGCACCTCCCGCCTCCCGCGCCGGCTTCGCCCCCGTGGCGCGCGTCGCCCGGGGCACGCCCACGTCGGCCGCGCCCAACGGCATGCTGACGGTGGAGCTCCCCCTCCCGACCCGCCCGCGCGACGCCCCGTACACGGTCAACGACCAGCTGATGGTGGCGACGGCCCGCATGATCGCCGCCTGGAACCGGCAGCACGGCAGCCCGCCGCGCCCCATGCGGATCACGATGCCGGTGGACGACCGCTCCCGGGGCCTGGACATGCCCATCGGCAACGGCACCCGCCTGGTCGAGGTGCCGTTCGCCCCGGAGGAACTGACCGGATCCCCCGACGTCGACGTCGGGGAGCTCCTGCGCCGCACGGCCGCCCGTACCCGGACCCTGAAGGCACTCCCGCGCCCCCCACTGGGCCACGGCGCGGCCCTGCTCACCGCGCCCGTGGTGCCGGTGGCCCTGCGCGCGGCGTTCACGCGCGCCCTGCGCCGGACGGCGGCGCCGTGGACGTCGACCACGCTGCTGAGCAACATCGGCCGCGTCCCGTACCCCCTGGACTTCGGCGAGGGCACGGGCAGGGCGACGGCCGTCTGGTTCTCGGCGCCCGCCCGCATGCCCCGCGGCCTCACGGTCACCACGGCCAGTACGGCGGGCCGCCTGCACCTGGCGCTGCGCTGGTCGGGCGTGCTGCTCGGAGCCGCCGACGGCGAACGGCTGCGGGACCTCTTCACGGAGTACCTGGAGGCGACGTCCGGGGGGACCCGGTGAAGGCCGCCGGCACCGATCCGCGCCCCCGCCCCGAAACCCCGCCCACCCTCCAGGACTTCTACGAGAACCCCGCGGTCCCCGTGGCCTCCGGCACCCCCCGCACCCTGCGCCAGGCCCGCATCCTCGCCGCCGCCCTCCCCCGCCCGGGAGCGACCGTCCTCGACATCGGCTGCGGCGACGGCACCGCGGCGGCCACCGCCGCGCCGATCCTGCGCGGCCACCGCGTGATCGGCGTCGACTGGTCCCAGGACGCCCTGCGCCGCGCGTCGCAGCACCTCGCCCATGTCGTACGGGGCGAACTGAGCGGCAACGGGCTGCCCTTCGCGGCGGGGGCGGCCGACGCGGTCCTCTTCAGCGAGGTGATCGAGCACCTGGTGGACCCGGACAGCGCGCTGGACGAACTGCGCCGCGTCCTGGCCCCCGGCGGCCACCTCATGCTCTCCACCCCCAACCTCGCCGCCTGGTACAACCGCGCGCTGCTGCTCACCGGCACCCAGCCGGTGTTCTCGGAAGTGAGCCTGCGCGCGATCCACGGGCGTCCCGGCACCGAGGTGGTGGGTCACCTCCGCCTCTACACGGCCCGGGCGCTGCGGGAGTTCCTCACCGCTTCGGGCTTCGACGTCGTACGGATCACCGGCGCGCCCTTCCACGGCGTCCCCGGCCCACTGCGCCCCCTGGACCGGCTGTTCGCGTCCGCCGCGCCCACCGCGGCGTCGATCCTCCTGGCCCACGCCCGCCGGCGCCCCGGAGCCTGAGGGCGATGGGGTGGGGGGTGGCGGCCGCGCTGCTGGCGAACGTCCTCTACAGCTCGGGCTTCGTACTGGAGAAGCGCGCCCTGGCCGCGCTGCCCGCGCTGAACGTCCGCCGGCCCGTCCACCTGCTCCGCCACCTGCTGCGCAGTCCGCTGTGGATCGGCGGCTCGCTCGCCCTGGCCGGCGGCTTCGCGGCCCAGCTCCTCGTGTACCGGACCCTGCCCATGGCCGCCGCCCAGGCCCTGTTCGTCTCGGGCCTGGTCCTGCTGCTCCTGTTCTCCAACCGCTTCCTCGGCGAACGCACGTCGACCCGCGAGCGCTGCGCCCTGGCGGCCGTCCTGCTGGCCCTCCTCATGGTGGTCGCATCCCTGCGGGCGAGCACCGACAGCGTCGGCCGGAGTTCGCCGTACGCCCTGATCGTGCTGCTCAGCGCGCTCTCCCTGGCCATCGGCCTCGGCCTGTACTCGGCCACCGAGCGCCGCGTCGCGCACCGCCACCGCGCGCCCACCGCCGACGGCGTCGCCTACGGCGTGGCCGTCGGCTTCGTGTACGGGGTGAGCTCGCTGGCCATCAAGGGCGTGTCGGCGCACCTGGCCCCGGCCACCCTGGACGACCCGGCGGGAGCCGCGCTGACCCTGCTCGCGGGGCCGTACCCGTATCTGCTGCTCGTCACCGGAGCGACCGGCCTGCTGCTGTCCCAGACCGCGCTCCAGCGGTGCCGGGCGTCCCTGGTCGTCCCGGTCTGCACGACGACTTCGTGCCTGTACACGGCGGTCGTCGGCAGTTTCGCCTTCGGCGAGTCGCTGCCCGACGACCCGCTGCGGCTGGCGCTGCGCCTGACCGGAGCCGTCCTCGCGGTGGCGGTCCTCCTGACCCTCACCGCACGCCGGCAAGAGCCCACCACCCAGGAGTTGAGCCGTGAACCCCGATGACCCGCTGCTGAAGATCCTCGCCTGCCCGCTCGACAAGGGCCCGCTGACGCTCCTCGTCCCGGAGGACGCGCTCTACAACCCCCGTCTGCGCCGCCGTTACCCGATCGTCGACGGCATCCCCCAACTGCTTCCCTCGTCGGGCGAACAGGTGCCGGAGACCGAGCACCGCCGTCTCCTGGCCCTGTCGGCGCCGGAGCCACCACCGGCCGGATGAGCGGTTCGGGCGAGGGCGGCCGCCCCTCACACCGTCACCGCGTCACCACGGTCCGCTGCGCCGAGAAGTCGCCCCACTCGCCGTCCGGCAGCCTCGCCCGCAGCTTGACGCTGTACCGCGTGCCGGCCGGCTCGGGGACCGTGAAGCGGTACGCCGCCCTTCCCGCGGGCGGCTCGCCGCCCCACACGATCGTGGTGGCCAACTCGCCGTCGAGGTACAGCTGGTGCTCCCGCACCTCTCCCCCGCCCGGCACCCGCGGCGGTGTCCATGCGAGGTCGATCCCCCGCACGCCGTCCTTGGTGCGCGCCACCGCCCGCAGATCGCGCGGGGCGGTGGACGGACCCTCACCGCGCCCGGCGGCGGTGGTCAGGTCGAGCGCGTCACTGTCCCCGGAGGAGTTCTCGGCGGCGTCCCTGGCCCGCACGGTGAAGGTGTAGACGGTCCCGGGCCGCAGCCCGGTGATCCGGGCCGTCGTCTCGGTGCCGCGCACGCTGTGGATGCGGGCGTCCTCCTGGTAGACGTCGTACGACGTGACGGCCGTGTCGTCGGCGGCCCGCTTCCAGGTCAGCCGTACGGCGCCGGTCCCCTCGGCCCGTCCCCGCAGTCCCGCCGGCGCGGAGGGCGCCCTGTCGTCGTCCGGCGTGCGGGCCGGCGTCGTGACGGGGGCGGCCGCGCCGGCGGCCGAAAGGTTGCCCGCGGAGTCCCGGGCGCGGACGGTGAAGGTGTACGCGGTCGAGGGGGCGAGCCGGTCGACGTCGGTCATGTGCCGCCCGCCGGTGACGGTCGCGACCTTCCTGCCGCTCTCGTACACCTCGTACCCGGCGACGGACGCGTTGTCCCGGGACCGGTCCCACATCACGTGGACCGAGGTGGCGCTGCCCGCCTGGGCCGTCACCCCGCCCGGCCTGGAAGGTTTCTCGGTGTCCCGGTCCTGCCCGGTCGCGGTGCACCCCGCCGCCGCCGTCCCGAGCAGGGCCAGCAGGGCGGCAGAACAGACCGATCCGGTGCGTACGGTGGGGCGTTGCACGGTCGGGACCCTCCGTCCGAAGGCAATGGTCCAGACCTGTATGCCACGGCCGGCGACGCCCGGCAAGAGCCCGCGCGCACCCCGCTATTAGGCTGACGCCCCAGAACGGACCGGATCACGAAATAGGGGGCCGCCCGGATGGCGATCACGTACAGAATGCTCGACCCCCGCGGTCACACCGGGCGTGGCCGCGACAAGAACCTCGCCGGCAGACCCGGCACGCCCGTCATGGTCGTCGCCGACGACGGTACGTCGCAGGACCCGCGGCCCGTCGCGTACCTGCTCCGCAACACGGCCTCCGGCGGCCCGAACGCGTACCTCCCGGGCGCCCGGGAGATCCTGCTGTTCGCCGACGAGCGGTGCGGCGAACTCCTCGCCTCGGTGACGACGGAGCACGGCACGGGCTTCGGATTCGGCGGCCCGCGCTTCGTCTACCGGGTACTGGACCCGGACGGCACGCCGGTCGGCCGGATATCGCTGCGGCGCGGGCGGCTGTTCCGGATCGGCCGCTCGCACTGGACCGTGGAGCAGGCCGGCAAGCCCCCGGTACGCGGCTCGGCCGGCCGCCTGATGTGGTGGGCGCTGTGGTGGACCGTGCTGCTGCCCGTCAACGTCGCGCTGCTGTTCGCGGCCTTCACCGGCATGGCACAGGACCCGGTCACGACCCCCCGCCGCATCGTCTGGCGCGACGGCGCCGGCCGGGCCGTGATGTCCTTCCGGGGCCTGGCGGGCGACTACCGCGTCGTGCGGGACGACTGGGACCCGCGGGTGGTGGCGTCACTGGTGGCGATCCACCAGACGTACGTCTCCATCGCCATCAGCGACAGCACCGACTGGTACCACCGCTGACCCAGGGGCCGCACCCGCCATCGTGCGCGGTCAACCGTCCGGGCCGCGCGGGCGTCCTGAGAAGCAGCCGGTACGGGGCGGTGGCCCCGCCGGCGTCAGCTGGTCATGAACTCGGTGACCTCATGCGCGAACGGGCGGGGGCGCTCCTCATGTACGTGATGGCCGGCCGGGATGGTGATCAGGCGGCAGTCCGGGATGAGCGCGGCCATGTCCGGCATCCGGTCCTGCGGCAGGGAACTGTCCGGGCCGCCGGTGATGATCATGGTCGGTGCGACGATCTCGCCGAGGCTCTCGGCCCGGTCCGGGTCCGGGTCGGCGAGCTGCCCCGTGATGGCGGCGGCGACGGGCCAGTCGTAGTCGACCGGTTCGTCGGGGCGCACGGTCAGCGGCCGCGTGACGCCGGGGAACGGCGGCGGGGTCTCCTCCAGGACGAGCCGCTCGACGCGGTCCGAGTTGTCCTGCGCCAGCAGGCAGGCCACGACGCCGCCCATGCCGTGGCCGACGACGCCGACCCGGTCGAGTTCCAGTTCGTCGAGGAAGCCCAGGACGTCGTCCCGCATGAGCTCGACGGAGTACTCGTCGGGCCAGTCGCTCTCGCCGTGCCCGCGCAGGTCGATCGCGTAGACCCGCCATTCCTCGCCGAGCGCCCGCCCGGCCTCCTCCCAGCTCGCGGACGACGAGCCGAGTCCGTGCAGGAGCACGACCGGCGCCCCGTACGCGTCGCCCCAGGTCCGGTAGGCCAGACGTACGTCGCCGACATCCACTACAGAGTGCTCACCCATGCCCCCGACGCTACAGGCCGGAGCGGGGCGCTCCGACCGCGTGGGTGCGCGGTCCCGCGAAAGGTCACCGCCACGTGAAGCCGACCTCCCCCGTCCGCCTGCTGGCGGCCGTCCTGCTGCTGGCCCTGTCCGCCCGCACCGCCCCCGACCGGGGCGGGGAGGCCGAGGAGCGCGGGCTGGCCGACCCGGCGAAGAAGGAGATCGCCATGCGGCTCGTCTCCAGCGCGGAGAACTCCTCGCTGGACTGGAAGGCGCAGTACGCGTACATCGAGGACATCGGCGACGGCCGGGGCTACACCGGCGGGGTCATCGGGTTCTGCTCCGGCTGCGGCGACATGCTGAAGGTCGTCGAACGGTACGCGCGGACCTCGCCCGGCAACGGGCTGGAGCCGTTCCTCCCGGCGCTGCGCTCGGCCGAGGGCAGCCCCTCGCACCGGGGGCTCGGGCGGCCGTTCACGCGGGCCTGGGTACGGGCGGCAGCGGATCCGGCGTTCCGGCGCGCGCAGGACGCCGAGCGGGATCTGCACTACTTCGACCCTGCCGTCGACCGGGCCGAGCGCGACGGGCTGGGCGCGCTGGGGCAGTTCATCTACTTCGACGCCTACGTGATGCACGGCGCCGGCGACGCCCCGGGCACGGTCGGCTTCCGTACGATGCGCCGCGAGGCGATGGAGGCGGCCGAGCCGCCGTCGCGGGGCGGCGACGAGAAGGCGTACCTGCACGCGTTCCTCGACGCCCGCAAGGCGGCCATCCGCCGCGAGCCGTCCCACTCGGACACCACCCGGATCGACACCGCGCAGCGGGTGTTCGTCCGCGAGGGCAGGCTGGACCTGGAGACGCCGCTGCGCTGGAAGGTGTACGGCGACAGCTACCGCCTCGACTGACCGCGCGCGCCGACCGCCTACAGGCGGGCGGGCCCGGCCACAAGAGCGCGAGCGGCGCGGCGCGCGCCGGGGGCCGGGCTCCCGCACGCCCGGTGACGGTCAGTACAGGTGACGATACTTTTAGTGACGGCTCAAGATCACGGGCAGACCCGCCGCCGGCGCGCCACGCGCTGTCCGGCCGCCCGCGCTGCCACGGAGAAAGGAGACGACGTGACCACGACATCACTTGCCGCACGCCTCGCCGGCGACGGCTTGCAGCAGCACCTGTTCGCCGCGCCGACCACGGTCGCGGCGGCCTGCGAGACGTTCGGAGTCACGTGCTGGAGTTTGTCGGAGTGCTGCGGCGGCTGGTTCGGCCGGAAGTTCGGGGAGGGCCTTTCTTGTTGCTGGTGAAAGCGGCGCGAGGCGCGCGCCGGTTCGTGGAATCGGTCAAGGGCGAGGACGGTTCGTACCGCCTCGGGGACTGGCCCCGGGTGGAGCCGGCCGGGCGGCGGGGACGCGGCGCCGGGCACCGGGACGCCGGGACCGCGGTCGCGTGGCTCCGGGTGGCGCAGCGGCTGACCATGGGCTTCCTCGACCCGGTGGACGACGCGCTGTTCCTGGTGGCCGGGCTGCGGAGGATGGGCATCGCGGCCTCGTTCCATCTCGGCCGCGAACTGGTCCCGGTCACGCCGCCCTCGGGCTTCTACGCCTGGGTGCAGTGCGGGGAAGCGGTGGTGAGCACGTCGATGCCGGTACGGGAGACCTACGTCGAGGTCCATCGATCGGGGCGGAACACATGACGGAAGCGAAGACAGGGACACGGACGAGGACGACCCCGCGGGTCGCGGCGGAATCCGGGCCGGAGGCGCCGGCCGGGCCGCCGTGCGTCGCGGAGGCGACCCGCTCAGGTGTCCGGTGTGCCGGTCCTGCCTCCTGGACGGAGCCGGCCGGGGTACGGGCCCGACGGCCCGGACCGGACGTGTTCGAGCTGAGCCGCGACAGCCCGGGAGACCGGCCCGTGTACTACCGCGTGGACCGGGGACGGGTCGAGTGGGGCGAGGACCTGCGGGCCTTCCTGGCGGACGGGTCCCCGCGCACTCCGCGCCCGGGGCACCTGCTGGCCCTGGTCCACGGCACGGTGCCCTCGCCCGACGCCACGCTGCTGCCGGACGTGCGGCGGCTGGCGGTCGGGACGGTCGTACGGGTGGACGCCACTGGGGTGTGCGTCACGCGGCAGCGGCCCGAGCCGCCCGAGCCGGGGACGGGGCCGGCCGAGGCGGTGGGGCGCGCGCTCGACGGACTGGGGGGTGACTACGCCATCGCCTACAGCGGCGGGCTCGCCTCGGCGTTCGTCGCCGTCAGCGCCCTGGCGGCGGGTCACCGGCCGGTGCTGCTGCACGCGGACTTCGGCGCCCGCGGCGGTGGACCGTCGAAGCCCCCGCCGCCGGTGCCCGGCCTGGAGATCCGGCAGGTGCGGGTCGATCCGGCCGAGTTGTTCGCGCACCAGCCGGTCACGGGTGACGAACCCGTGCCGCCGCTGCCCGACACGGAGGCGCCCCGGCGGCTGATGGACCGGCTGAGCGAGAGCTGCGGACTGCCGGTGGTGAGCGGCGGGCTGCTGAAGGACCTGGCGTCGGCCCGGCTGCCGGAGGCCGGTACGGGATATCGCGGGTGGCGGCTGCTCGGCTGCGAACCGTTCCACATCGGCGACACCCTGCGCGGCCTCGCCGAGGCCCGTGAACTGCTCGGCGGGAGAACGGTGTTCCCGCCGGGACCGGGCGGGCGCCCGGTCCCGGCGGGCCACCCGCCGCAGGCCGGACCGGCCGGCGCCGCGCCGCTTCCGGGGCTCACGCCGGAGGGCGAGGAGGCACTCGCCTTCTCCCGGCGCGGGATGCTGGCCCTGTGGAAGAGCCACCTCGACCTCCTCGACCCGGTGACGGGCCGTGCGGTCGCGGGCGTCGAGGAGCGGGGCACCGGCGGGGCACTGCTGCCCGCCCTCGACCCGCACGTGATCGCGGCGGTCGCCGCACTGCGCCCGGCGAAGCTGGGGCGCATCCGGCGCGGGGTCTTCCACAACCACCTTCCGCTCGAACGCGCGGTCGCCAGGCGGCGGGTGCACGACCTGTGCCGCGCGCCTTCCGGGCACTGGCTGCGACGGGGCGCGCTCGCGCATCTGCACCGGGAGCGCGCGGGCATCCGCGCCTGGCTGGAGCGGGAACGGATCCCGGCCGGTCTCGGCGTGGACGTGGACCGGGTGCTGGCCGTCCTGCGCGACGGGCGGGAACTGGCCGACCACGCCCTGCCGATACTGCGCCTGGTGTGGGTGTGCCAATGGCTGCGGGGCGCCCGATGACGACACCCGGCGCACCTGCCCGCACCCCGGCGCCCGTGCTGGCAGTCCTGCGCCTGGCGCCGCACGTGACCCTGACCCGGCTGCCGTACGGGGGGTGCGTGCTGCTGGACACCGTGACGCTGACGGTGGCCGAGTGCGGGGAACCGCAGGCCGTCGTACTCGACCGGCTGCTGTCCAGCGGTCTGTCCGCCACGGAGGGCGACTCGCCCGCCGCCCTGCTGGCCCACCGGCTGCTCACCGCGGGCTGGCTGACGGCGTGTCCGCCGGCCGGCCGGTCCGCACCGGGGCGCCGCGAGGGGTGAACCACACGCGGGAGGCGCGTACGGCACCGGGGGGAGTGCCGTACGCGCCGCTCGGGGCCCGCCGGGTCAGTGGGCGGTGGCCGGGATCTGGTCCGGGATCTCGGGGTGGGTGGGCGTCTCCTCCTCGTCGGCCCGCTTGCCGAGGTGGTTGAAGGCGAGGTTGAGGACGATGGCGACCACGCAGCCGGTGCTGATGCCGGAGTCGAGCACGACCAGCAGGTCCTCGGGGAAGGCATGGTAGAAGGTCGGCGCGGCGATCGGGATGAGGCCGATGCCGAGGGCCGCGGCGACGATCAGCGCGTTCTCGCCCTTCTCCAGCGCTGCCGTGGCGAGGGTCTGCACACCGCTCGCCGCGACCGTGCCGAAGAGCACGATGCCGGCGCCGCCGAGCACCGGCAGCGGTACGAGGGCGATCACGGAGGCCAGCACCGGGCACAGGCCCAGCAGGATCAGGATGCCGCCGCCGGTGGCGACGACGAACCGGCTGCGGACCTTCGTCATGGCGACCAGGCCGATGTTCTGCGCGAAGGCGCTGCACATGAAGCCGTTGAACAGGGGGCTGATCGCACTGCCGAGGGTGTCGGCCCGCAGACCGCCCTCGATGGTCTTCTCGTCGGCCGGCCGGCCGACGATCTTTCCGAGGGCGAGCATGTCGGCCGTCGACTCGGTCATGCAGACCAGCATCACGATGCACATGGAGATGATCGCGGCGATCTCGAACTGCGGGGCGCCGAAGTGGAGGGGGGTCGGGAAGCCCACCAGGTCGGCGTTTTTGATGGCGTCGAAGTTCGTGATGCCCACGGGTATCGCGATGAGCGTGCCCGCCACCAGGCCGAGGAGGATCGCGATCTGCTGGAGGAAGCCGCGCAGGAATTTGCGCAGGGCGAGGACGATGACGAAGGTGACGGCGGCCATGCCGATGTTGGTCATGGAGCCGTAGTCGTCGGCCTGGGAGTTGCCGCCCTGGGACCAGTTGAAGGCGACCGGCAGCAGGGACACGCCGATCAGGGTGATGACGGTGCCGGTGACGACGGGCGGGAAGAAGCGGACGAGCTTGCAGAAGTACGGGGCCGCGAAGAAACCGAGCACTCCGGCGACGATGATCGCCCCGAAGATGATCGGGATCGCGTTGTCTCCCTCGCCCTTGCCGATGGCGATCATCGGGGTCACTCCGGCGAAGGACACGCCGTTGACGAAGGGGAGCTTGGCGCCGATCTTCCAGAACCCGAGGGTCTGGAGCAGCGTGGCTATACCGGCGGTGAAGAGGCTGGCCCCCATGAGGAAGGCCGTCTCCTTGGCGTCGAGCCCCACGGCGGGGCCGACGATCATCGGAGGGGCCACCACGCCCGCGTACATCGCGGCCACGTGCTGGAGGCCGCTGGTGAACATCTTGCCGGGCGGGAGTTTCTCGTCGACCGGGTGCTTCGGTTCGGGTCCGGACGGGGGTCCGGACCGGGAGTCGGATTCGGCGGATGCAGCTTTGCGAAACCTGGGCTTGGCGGCCACGGCGGTTCCTCCGGTCGGTTACACGCAAGCGGCGTGGATGTCATGGAGGTGGTGCGGAGTGGTGCGTTGAAACAGGTGGTGCAGACGTGCATGACGCATGGGGGGTGCGGCGGAGCGGCGGGGCCGTGCCCGGTGACGTGTGATCACCGTCCCCGGGGGTGCGGGCGCTTGGGCGCGCACCCCCGGGCACAGCTGCCGTGGACCCCGCTCGGGTCCGCGGCCGCCGGCTGAGGGCCGTCCCCCCCAGCCGGACTTCCAGGGGGGCGGTCAGCCCTGCGCGACGACGCGCGCGAGGCGCTGCGCCTCGGCCCGCGCGTCGCGGGCGATGGCTTCCTCGTCCACCGTGACCAGGTGGTTGTCCTCGACGACGGGCTTGCCGTTGACGAGCGACAGGGTGACCGGGGCCGCGGCGCCGAAGACGATCGCGGTGACCGGGTCGGCGATGGTGGAGTGACCGAGTCCGTCGATCTTCCACATCACCAGGTCGGCGAGCTTGCCGGCCTCCAGCGAACCGATCTGGTCCGCGCGGCCGAGCACCTGGGCGCCGCCGTAGGTTCCGAGGCGCAGCGCCTGGCGGGCGTTGAGCGCGGCTTCGCGGTGCGCGCCGAGGCGGTTGATCAGCAGCGCGTTGCGGAGCTCGGTGTGCAGCTCGCCCGACTCGTTGGACGCCGTACCGTCGACACCGAGGCCGACCGGCACGCCGGCGGCCAGCATGTCCGGAACGCGGGCGATGCCTGCCGCGAGGCGGGCGTTGGAGGACGGGCAGTGGGCGACGCCCGTGCCCGTCCGCGCGAAGGCGGCGATGTCGGAGTCGTTCATGTGGACGCAGTGGGCCATCCACACGTCGCTGCCGAGCCAGCCGGTGGACTCGAAGTAGTCGGTCGGGCCCATGCCGAACAGTTCCTTGCAGAACTGCTCCTCCTCGACCGTCTCGCTGCCGTGGGTGTGCAGGCGCACCCCGAGGCGGCGGGCCAGTTCGGCGCCCTGCTTGAGCAGTTCGGTGGAGACGGAGAACGGCGAGCAGGGGGCGACCGCCACCTGCGTCATGGCGTCGAAGGAGGCGTCGTGGTGCTTCTTGACGGTCTCCTCGGTCGCGGCGAGCGCGCCTTCGAGGGTCTCGACGGCGAAGTCCGGCGGCAGGCCGCCGTCCTTCTCGCTGCGGTCCATGGAGCCGCGGGCGAGGGTGAAGCGCACGCCCATGTCGGAGGCGGCGCCGATGATCGCGCCGGACAGGTCGCCCGAGCCCTTGGGGAAGACGTAGTGGTGGTCCATCGCGGTGGTGACGCCGCCGCGGGCCATCATCGCCAGCGAGCCCTGCGCCGCCGCCTTGACCATGGGCTCGTCGATGCGCGCCCAGGTCGGGTACAGCGCGACCAGCCAGTTGAAGAGGTTGTGGTCGGTGGCCAGGCCGCGGGTGACCCACTGGTAGAAGTGGTGGTGCGTGTTGACGAGACCGGGCGTCACCAGGTGGCCCGTGCCGTCGATCCGGCGTACGACGTTGTCCAGGCCCTCGGGGGCCTTGCCGGCGCCGATCGACTCGATGCGGTTGCCGGCCACCACGACGTAACCCGAGGCGTACTCGGTGTCGTTGGCGTCCACGGTGGCGATGGCACAGTTCTCGATGATGGTGCGCGCGGCTGCCGATGCTGCCATGGTGCGTCCTTCTCTCAGTGATGTGGGCACGGCAGGACCCTAGGAGGATTTGAGTGCCGCAGCCGCGTGGCTCCGGGTGCCGAGATGGTGAAAGAACAGGTTGAGCAGGACCGCGACCGGGGCGCCGGCACTGATTCCGGGGCCGGGCACGGTCTGTGCGCGGGCGGGGAGGTCCGTGCGGGGGGCGGGCGCGGCGAGCAGGCCGGCGCCGCCGGGCACCGGCATCGGGACGGTGGAGGCGACCGCGGCCGGCGCCGGTCGGGCGCCGAGGGCCGGGAGCGGCCCGCAGGGGGCGAACGCGCCGGTGGGGGCGGGGTTGCCGGAACCTTCCCGGAAGCGCTGGACGAGCAGCACGAGCATGGAGGCGAACGCGCCCAGGGCCACGTACTTCACGGCGCCGAAGTCGGCGGCGGGGGCGAGCCGCGAGGTGGGGAGCTTCTCGTCCGCCGGGTGGACGACCGGATCGACGGCCGGTGCTGCCGGTGGGACGGAACACGGGCCGTCGGTTGCTTCTGCCGGCCCCGTTGCAGGCTGTGCCATGGGGGTTCCCTCCGGTCCGGTGCGCCCCCGCCGCGCGTGCTCGGGGCGGGCGGGGACGTACCGGTCCCGCGTCAGAGGTTGGTCATGTCGACCGGGATCTTCGGCTCGACGCCGTCCCGCAGGATGGTGGCCTCGATGAGGCCGTACGGGCGGTCGGCGGCGAAGTAGACCTCGTTGTCGTTCTTCAGCCCGAAGGGCTCGAGGTCGACCAGGAAGTGGTGGTTGTTCGGCAGCGAGAAGCGGATCTCGTCGATCTCGCTCCGGCTGTTGATGACGCGCGAACCCATCTGGTACAGGGTCTGCTGGAGCGAGAGCGAGTACGTCTCGGCGAAGGCCTGGAGGATGTGCTTCTTGGCCTGGGCGTACGACTTCTCCCAGTTGGGCATCCGGTCTTCGTCGCTGGTCCAGTTGTAGCGCCAGACGGAGGCGACGTCGGTGCACAGGATGCGGTCGTACGCCTCCTTGAGCGTCGTGTACCGGTCCTTGACGTAGCCCCAGAACTCCGAGTTCGTGGAGTTCATGACCGTGAGGTTCTTGAGGCCCGAGAGGACCTCCCAGTTCTCACCGTCGAAGGTGATCTGCGAGGTGCGCAGCTCCTGGCCCTGGCGGACGAAGGAGTGGTTGACCTCGTCGGACCCGATGAACTTGGAGTTGTTGTCCGAGGTCGCGATGCGGTCCCAGGCGTACTCCTCGATCCGGATCCGGGCGCGCTTGATCGGCTCCTGCGACGTCACGAAGTGGCGGGCGAGGTGGATGCCGAACTGCTCGGCGGACTCGATGCCGTACTCCTTGGCGAACGCGTACACCGTGTTCTTGGTGGTGTCCGTCGGCAGGACGTTCGCGTTGGATCCGGAGTAGTGCACGTCGTCCATGTCGCCGGAGAGGGCGACGGAGACGTTCAGGTCCTTGATGTGGTGGGTGTCGCCGTCCCGCGTGATCTTGACGACGCGGTTCTCTGCTTTGCCGTACTGGTTCTGGCCGAGAATCGTGGGCATGTCGGTGCTAGCTCCCTCGGTATACGGAGTAGCCGAACGGGTTGAGCAGCAGCGGTACGTGGAAGTGTTCGCCCGGCACGACGGCGAACGTGATCGCCACCTCCGGGAAGAACGCGCCGCTGTCCCTTGCGCGGGGGGCGTCCTGCTGTGCCTCGGCTTGCTTCTTGGAAACGAAGTACGCCTCGGTCTCGAAGTCGAGACGTACGTGGGTCGTGCCTTCCGGCAGGGCCGGCAGGTCCTTGCAGCGCCCGTCCGCGTCGGTCGCGGACCCGCCGAGTGCCACCCACTCGGCGTCACCGCCGCTGCGGGCGGTGAGCGAGACGGCGACGCCCTCGGCCGGGCGTCCGATGCTGGTGTCCAGGATGTGCGTGGACACCGAAGCGGCGTTCGTGGAGCTCAGAGCGCTCATCAGTCCTCAGTCCTCTTCTACGAGACGGGTCAGCCGGATCCGGTTGATCTTCCCGAGTTCGGTGCGCACGATCTCGCGCTCCTCCTCGGCGGTGTTGCCGATCCGGTTCCGCATCGCGTCACGCATCTGCTCGCCGGTCGCACCGGTGGCGCAGATCAGAAAGACATGTCCGAACTTGTCCTGGTAGGCCAGGTTCAGTTCGAGCATCTCGGCTTTCAGTTCCTCGGACGCTCCGGCCATCCCCCGCTGTTCGCGGGCGGACGTCGGGTCACCGGGCTTCGGCCGGCCGATCGGCGCGTGGCCCGCCATCGCCTCGGCCAGATCCCCGGCGGTCAGCTCGGCCATGGCGGCGTCGCTGGCGAGGAAGAGGTCGTCTGCGGTGGCGTACGGGCGCTGGGCGAGCATCTTGCTCCCCCACGCCGAGCTGGCGCACACCTCGTGCAGCGCGGCCGAGGCCGCACTGTCCGCCGAGGTGTTGAACCGGGCGAGGCCCGGCGTCGAACCTGAAGTCACGGGAGCCTCCGTGGCCTTGTGCTGGACGGGCTGGGCATAGCTAACGCCCTCAAGAACAGCGCGTCAACACTTTGTTGAAATCTCGCGAACGCAAAAGCCGCCGACCCGTTGTCCGGACGGCGGCCCCAGCGAATGATCGATCAAAACTGCCCACGGAGTGGACGGCCCGGCTAGTCGCTCTTGCTGCCGTTTTCCCTGTTCAGGTAGTTGTAGACGGTGAAGCGGCTGACACCGAGCGCGCTCGCCACCGTTTCCACCCCGTGCCGCACGGAGAACGCCCCGCGCGCCTCCAGCACCCGTACGACCGACTGCTTCTCCTTGCGCTCCAGCTCCGACAGCGGCATGCCGTGGCGCCGCTCCATGGCCGCGAGGATGTGGTCGAGGGAGTCGGAGAGCTGCGGAAGCCGTACGGCGACGACGTCCCGGCCCTCCCAGGCCAGCACCACGTCGTCGCCGCGCGCCTGCTCCGGCACCATCATCTCGCCGCCCATGGCGTCGACCAGCGGCTTGACCGCGGTGACGAGGGGGTGGTCCTCGGGTCCGCCGGGCTCGCTCACTTCTCGCCCTCCCCGATCACGTTGACCTGCAACGAGACCCGGGTGGCCCCCGCGTCCAGGGACCTGCGCAGCAGCGCGTCGACCGCGGTCAGCACCGCGTCCGCGCCGCCCTCCGCGGTGTTCCCGAACGGGCCCACGTCCACCGCGTCCAGCTCGGCCACCTGGATGACCTCACGGGCGGCCAGCGCGTGCGCCGGCGCCTCGTCGAGGTCGAAGGGCTCGGTCGTGAACTCGACTCTCAATCGCACCATGCCCCCACGGTACTGGCGGGGGCGACGGGCGCGTCAGCCGGTCGCCAGAGCGGTCGTCGGCGAGACCCGCGCCGCGCGCATCGCCGGGTAGAGCCCGGCGACGGCCCCGATGACCAGGGTGCCCGCCGCGCCCGCCAGCACCGCGCTCGCGGGCAGCGCGACCGGCCAGCCCCGGTGGCCCGCGTACGCCGTGGTGATCAGGAGGCCGAGGGCCGCGCCGCCGCATCCGCCGAGGCCGGAGAGGACCAGGGACTCGGTGAAGAACTGGTTGCGGACCTGGCCGCGGGTGGCGCCGAGCGCCCGGCGCAGCCCGATCTCGCCGCGCCGCTCCAGCACCGCGATGACCATGGTGTTGGCCACCCCGATCCCGCCGACCAGCAGCGCGACCGCCCCGATGCCCAGCAGCAGCCCGGTGAACGCCTCGTCGGCGGCGAGCTTCGCGGCGAGCGCGTCGGAGGGCCGGGCGACCCGTACCGCGTCGGGCTGCTCGGGATTGACCGTACGGGCGAGGACGTCCCGTACGCCGCCCACGGCGTTCTCGTCGGCGCGCACGTAGACGGCGGTGGGGTGGCCGTCGAAGCCCAGGGTCCGCTCGGCGGCGGCGAAGCCGATCAGGGCCGCGCTGTTCAGTTCGGGCGCGAGTACGACCGGCTCGATGATCCCCACCACGGTGAACGGGTGGCCGCCGATCTCGACCTGGACGTCGGGGTGGGCGCGTACGACGCCGAGCCTGCGGGCCGTGGCGGAACCGAGGACGACCGCCGGGTACTGGGCGGTGGCCCGGTTCAGCCAGGCGCCGCTGGAGGTGCGCACGCCCAGGGTGGCCAGCAGATCGGGGTGGGCGGCGAAGACCTCCAGGGCGTTGGTCTCCTCGCGGGGGATCAGGTCGGAGCGGTACACCTCGGCGTCGACCCTGCCGACGGCGCTCACCTCGCGCACCGGTGGAACGCGTCGCACCATCGCGCTCACGCCGGTGGGGAACTTCGCCTCCCCGCCGGTCAGCGACTCCCCCGCCTCGGCGTGCAGCAGGTTGGTCCCCAGCGTGTCGAGGGTGGCCTGGAGCTCGGCGCGGCTGGAGGTCGAGATGCCCACCACGGCGACCATGGCGGCGATGCCGATGGAGATGCCCGCCGCGGACAGGACGGCCCGCAGCGGCTTGGCCCGGAGCCCGGACAGACTCAGCCGCAGCACGTCGAGCGGGCCGAGGCGGGCGGGGCGCAGCGGGGGGCGGGACGGGGCGGCGGGCGGCGGGGCGGTGGGCGGCGGCGGGGTCATCGGGCGGCCTCCTGGGCGGTACGGGGAGCCGCAGCGCGGCTGTCCTCGACCAGCCGTCCGTCGCGCATGACCACGCGGCGCGGCAGTCGGGCGGCGAGCTCCGTGTCGTGGGTGATGACGACGACGGTGGTGCCCTCGGCGTTGAGCTCCCGCAGCAGCTCGACGACGCGCGCCCCGGACGCGGTGTCGAGCGACCCGGTGGGTTCGTCGGCCAGCAGCAGGGAGGGCCGGCCCGCCACCGCGCGGGCCAGGGCGACGCGCTGGCGCTCGCCGCCGGACAGCTCGTGCGGACGGTGCCCCAGCCGGTGGCCGAGGCCGACCCGGCGCAGGCTCGCGGCGGCGGCGGCCGTGCGGGCCCGCCGGGACAGTCCGGCGTACAGCAGCCCTTCGGCCACGTTGTCGACCGCGCTCACGCCCTGGGTCAGGAAGAACTGCTGGAAGACGAAGCCGATGTGCTCCGCCCGCAGCGCGGACAGCCGGCGGTCGGACAGCCGGTCGACGGGGTGGCCGGCGATGCGGACCCGGCCCGCGGTGGGCCGGTCGAGCGTGCCGATGAGGTTGAGCAGCGTGGACTTGCCCGACCCGGAGGGGCCGACCACGGCGAGGAGTTCGCCGGGCATGACCCGCAGGGAGAGGTCCTGGACGGCGTGCACGGGCGGTGCGCCGGGGTAGCTGCGGGTCACTCCGGCCAGGTCGACGACGGGTTCCCCCGGCTCGGCGGCGGGCGGGTGCGCGAACGTGCTGCCGGCGTTCACAGCGCGGGGGTCCCGACCCGCAGGCCCTCGGTGAGGCCGGCGCCCGACACCTCGACGCGGCCGCCGCTGAACAGGCCCGTGGTGACCGGCAGGATGCGGCCGGGGTCGCCGGGGCCGTCCCCGACGACCTGGACGCCGTACCCGCCCTCGCGCAGGGCGAGCAGCGCGGCGACGGGCACGGACAGCACGTCGCGGCGCCGCTCGTTCTCGGCATCGACGCGGACCGGCGCGTACGTCAGCGATCCGGCGGCCTTCTGGTCGGCGAGGGCGATCCGCACGGTGACGGTGCGGTCGCCGCCACGGTCCTGTCCGCCGCCGTCACCGCCGTCGCCACCACCGTCGCCACCGTCCTTGTCGCCACCGTCCTTGTCGCCGCCGCCTCCGACGACGGTGCCGACCGAGGTCACCCGGCCCGCGACCGGCTCGTCGCGGCCCGGAATGGCGACGGTGACCTTCTTGCCCACGGAGAGCAGGCGCTGCTGGGACATGGTGGCCTTGACGGTCACGGTCCGCACGGCCTTGGTGGTGGCCAGGACCGGGCTGCCGTTCGGCGCCTCGTCGCCCGGTTCGCGTTCGGCCGCCCCGGCCCGTACGGCCTGCCGGGCGAACAGGACGCGGCCGAGTTCCAGGCGGCCCGTGCGCGGCAGCCCGAGGGAGCGCTGCCAGCGTTTCACCGCGTACGCCGTGTTGCCCGTGTACGTCTCGTCCACCGTGAAGCCGGTGTACCCGAGGGCGGCGAGGTTCTGCTCCAGCTGGCGTACGTCGCCGCCGTCGGACATGCCGGGCTCGAAGGCGCGATAGGCCGGGATCCGCCCGTACAGCAGCACCACGGGCTGCTCGTCGACGCGATACAGGACCTCGCCCCGCGAGACGGTCGCTCCGGGGCGGACCGTCCAGGTCACGGTGCCGGTGAGGCGGTTGGGCAGGTACACGTCGTCGGCGTACTCCAGCGTCCCGTCCAGGGTCTCCTTCGCGGCCAGATCGCCGCGGGTCACCGGAGCGGTGGCGGCGGCCGGCGGGAGCTGCGGCGGGGGCGCCCCGTCGGCGCGGTCGCGGACCACGACGACCGCCGCCGCGCCCGCGGTCAGCACGACCACGCAGGACAGGATGAGCCTGCGGGCACGGCGGGGGCGCGGCGGCAGGTCGTCGTACTCGCTCACGGCCGGCGTCGCCGCCGTCGTCCGGCTGTCGGTCACCGCCCGGCACCCGGCACCGGGCCGGCTTCCTTGTAGCACTCCTTCGACGCCTTCTCGTGGGCCGCGCGCTCGTCCTCCGCCACGTTGCCGATCTTGAAGCCCTTGTCGCGCAGGCACCGTTCGACCTTGAGGCGCCACACCTTCTGCTCCTCGGTCTCCTCACCGCCACCGGCCGCTCCGCCGCCGCCGCTCCCGCCCGCGTCCATGTACCGCTTGCAGGCGTTCTGCGCCTTGCTGATCTTGGCCTGGTCCTGGGTGCCGGTGACCTGGATGGAGACGTTCCCGTTGGTCTCCGGGTCCTCGACCTCGATGTCGTTCTCGCGCAGGCACCGTACGAACTTGAGCACGTCGGCGTCCGGATCACCGGCGCCCGGCTTGTCGGCCGTCTTTCCGGCCGACGGCTCACCGCCGGCGGACGGAACGTCCTTTTTCCCGTCCCCGCCGCATCCGGTCAGCAGGGCGAGGGGGAGGAGTACGGCGAGAGAAGAAAGGCCCAGCCGGCCTAAAGGTTGCTTTTTCAACGTGAGCTCCTCGTCGAATTCGGATGTGGACCCATGAATAGCAAGCCGCCCGGGACGGATCGCTGAGAGATTTATGAGATTCACCTGAGAAGAACAGGAACAGATCATTCCTGCGACGGGAGCGGGCCGAAACGCGAGAAAGCCGAATCCCAGACCGCAGGAACGGTCGAGGATCCGGCCTCCGCCGCCCGGCGCCGCTCAGCGGCGCCGGGTGGCGCGCATCAGCCGCCGATCGAGCCGCCCCAGACGGCGTTGGTGCCGTAGGGGCAGGTCAGCGTGTGGTTCCAGGTGCCGTAGTAGTACGTGCCGAACGTGTACCGGTAGCCGTTCGAGCAGTCCACGTAGACCCGGTAGCCGTTGCCGGAACAGGTCATGTAGAAGTTTCTGCCGGACCGGCTGCCGTTCCAGCAGCTGGCGTTGATGTTCACGTCGCCCTCGGACGCCGCCGCGGCACCGCCCGCCTTGCTGAGGGACTTCGTGCCCACGCCCGACTTGACCTGCCCCTTGGACGACTGCGAGGTGGAAACCGCCTGTCCGTCCCCCGTTGAAGCCGCGCTTGCGGCGGGCGCGATGCCCACCCCGGCGCCCAGCATCAGCATGGCGCCGGCCCCGACGAGACCCAGATTTTTGCGGATCGTCATCATTTCCCCATTCAACGCGTCTTGTTGAACCGTTGCTCCCTCGGTGAGCGAGCGACGCGATTCTGGTCGGGGCGTCGGCGGAGTGTCAATTCTCATTTCCTTCTCATGAAGGCGCCCCGTACTGCGAATAAGTCATTCCGCACAGGTCCAGGCCACACCGTGCGAAGCGGACACCAAAACCCGTTCCCGCCGGTGGAGAACCCGGCCGGAGAAATGAACTATGCATTCCCTGTGCGGTCCCTGTGGGTCCCGGCCGGATATCGGCCATATGCGGTCCGGCCTTGGCGGAAGGAGGTCCGTCGCGTCTCGGCCACCCCCTGCGCCACCCCTGCCCCAGTGGCACCCAGAGCACCGCCGAGGCGTCCCACCTGGCCGCGCCCTCTTGACAGGTCTCCGCGCCACCGTGCAACATTCCATCAGGCAGAAAACAACTTCCGCGATACGGAAGGAGCGCCGAAACCCTCATGGGCTACACGGACCAGCGCTTCGATGTGAACCTCTCGATCCTCTTCACGGAACTCCCGCTCCTGGAGCGCCCGGCGGCCGCCGCCGCGGCAGGCTTCAAGGCGGTCGAGCTGTGGTGGCCCTGGATCGAGACCCCCACCCCCGACCAGGCCGAGCTCGACGCCCTGAAGAAGGCGCTCGACGAGGCCGGCACCCAGCTGGTCGGCCTGAACTTCTACGCCGGACAGCTTCCCGGTCCGGACCGCGGCGCCCTTTCCGTGCCCGGCGAGGAATCGGACCGCTTCCGCGCCAACATCGACGTGGCGGCGGACTTCGCCGCCTCGGTCGGCTGCAAGGCGCTCAACGCGCTCTACGGCAACCGCGTCGAGGGCGTCGACCCGGCCGTCCAGGACGAGCTCGCCCTGGAGAACCTGGTGCTGGCCGCCCGCGCCGCCGACCGCGTCGGCGCGATCCTTCTGGTCGAGACCCTCAACAAGCCGGAGTCGCCGCTCTACCCGCTGGTGAGCGCGCCGGCCGCCGTCGAGATCGTCGACAAGGTCAACGAGGCCACCGGGCTCGGCAACGCCAAGTTCCTCCTCGACATCTACCACCTGTCGATGAACGGCGAGAACGTCCCCGACGTGATCGCGGAGTACGCCTCCAGGACCGGCCACGTGCAGATCGCCGACAACCCCGGTCGCGGCGCCCCCGGCACGGGCGACCTGCCGCTCGAAGAGCTGCTCGACCAGCTCAGGAACGCCGGTTACGACGGCTGGGTGGGCCTGGAGTACAAGCCCGGCGACCGCCCGAGCGCCGACGCCTTCGGCTGGCTCTCGAACTGACCATATTTACGCGTGTGTTGAAACGCGTGTTTTGAAAGAGGCACCCATCATGAGCAACTCCACTGCACTCCCGTCGATTGGCTTCATCGGCCTCGGCATCATGGGCTCCCCCATGTCCGAGAACCTGCTGAAGGCGGGTTACGACGTCACCGGCTACACCCTTGAGCAGCCCAAGATCGACCGCCTCGTCGCCGCCGGCGGCAAGGGCGCGTCCTCGATCGCCGAGGCCGTCAAGGACGCCGACGTCATCATCACGATGGTGCCCGCCTCCCCGCAGGTCGAGGCGATCGCGTACGGTCCGGACGGCATCCTGGAGAACGCCAGGAAGGGCGCGCTCCTGATCGACATGTCCTCGATCACCCCGCAGACCTCCGTGGACCTGGGCAAGGCCGGCGCCGAGAAGGGCCTGCGCGTCCTGGACGCCCCCGTCTCCGGCGGCGAGGCCGGCGCGATCGAGGCCGTGCTGTCCATCATGGTCGGCGGTTCCCAGGAGGACTTCGAGTCCGCCAAGCCGGTGCTCGAAGCGCTCGGCAAGACCATCGTCCTGTGCGGTCCGCACGGCTCCGGCCAGACGGTGAAGGCCGCCAACCAGCTGATCGTCGCGGTCAACATCCAGGCGTGCGCCGAGGCCGTCGTCTTCCTGGAGAAGTCGGGCGTGGACCTGACCGCCGCCCTCGACGTCCTCAACGGCGGACTGGCCGGCTCGACCGTCCTGACCCGCAAGAAGGACAACTTCCTGAACCGGGACTTCGCCCCCGGCTTCCGGATCGACCTGCACCACAAGGACATGGGCATCGTCACCGACGCCGCCCGCAACGTCGGTGCGGCCCTCCCCGTGGGCGCGGTCGTCGCCCAGCTCGTCGCCTCGCTGCGCGCCCAGGGCGACGGCGGCCTCGACCACTCCGCCCTCCTGCGCGCCGTCGAGCGCCTGTCCGGTCAGCCCGTCCAGAGCTGACCACCCCGTGACCTCCGGGCTGCGGCGGCGCTGACACCTGTCCTGTCGCGCCCAGGCGCCGCCGTGGCCCGGATCTGTTTTTTTTCGGTTCACTCCGCGCCGATCCCTCTCTTCAACTTCAACAAACTGTTGACGTCATGCTCGGTGCGTACTTACGCTCCTCACGCCGCCAGCAGATTTCCGCAGGAAGGTCCCCATGTCGAAGCGTGTGCTCACGACCGAGTCAGGCGCCCCGGTCGCCGACAACCAGAATTCCGCCTCCGCCGGTGTCGGCGGCCCGCTCCTCATCCAGGACCAGCACCTGCTGGAGAAGCTGGCCCGGTTCAACCGTGAGCGCATCCCGGAGCGCGTCGTCCACGCCCGCGGTTCGGGCGCGTACGGCTACTTCGAGGTGACGGACGACGTCACCGGCTTCACCCGGGCGAACTTCCTCGGCGAGGTGGGCAAGCGGACCGAGACGTTCATCCGCTTCTCCACCGTCGCGGACAGCCTCGGCGGCGCGGACGCGGTCCGCGACCCGCGCGGTTTCGCGCTGAAGTTCTACACCGAAGAGGGCAACTACGACCTCGTCGGCAACAACACCCCGGTGTTCTTCATCAAGGACCCGATCAAGTTCCCCGACTTCATCCACTCCCAGAAGCGCGACCCCTTCACGGGCAAGCAGGAGCCGGACAACGTCTGGGACTTCTGGGCGCACGCCCCCGAGGCGACGCACCAGATCACCTGGCTGATGGGCGACCGCGGCATCCCCGCCTCGTACCGCCACATGAACGGCTACGGCTCGCACACCTACCAGTGGACGAACGCCGCAGGCGAGGCATTCTTCGTCAAGTACCACTTCAAGACGAACCAGGGCATCCGCTGCCTCTCCTCCGAGCAGGCCGCCGAGCAGGTCGGCAAGGACGCCAACTCGCACCAGACGGACCTGCTCCAGGCCATCGAGCGCGGCGTCAACCCGTCCTGGACGCTGTACGTCCAGATCATGCCCGCCGCCGAGGCCCCGGACTACCGCTTCAACCCGTTCGACCTCACCAAGGTGTGGCCGCACGCGGACTACCCGCTCCAGCGGGTCGGCCGGCTGGTCCTCGACCGGAACCCCGACAACGTCTTCGCCGAGGTCGAGCAGGCCGCGTTCTCCCCGAACAACTTCGTTCCGGGCATCGGCCCCTCGCCCGACAAGATGCTCCAGGGCCGGCTCTTCGCCTACGCGGACGCGCACCGCTACCGCCTCGGCGTGAACCACACCCAGCTGCCGGTGAACGCCCCCAAGGCCACCGTGGCCGACAACTACGGCCGCGACGGCGCCATGGCGACCCGCTACGGCTCGCGTCACGACAAGAACTACGAGCCCAACTCGTACGACGGTCCGGCGCAGACCGACGCGGCGCTCTCCGCCCCGCTGGCGCTGGCCGGCTGGACCGGCACGCACGCCGCCGCCGTCCACGTCAAGGACGACGACTTCTTCCAGGCCGGTGAGCTCTACCGCCTGATGTCGGCCGAGGAGAAGTCCCGTCTGATCGCCAACATCGCCGGCGGCCTGTCGCAGGTCAGCCGCGACGACGTGATCGAGAAGAACCTCGCGCACTTCCACGCCGCCGACGCCGACTACGGCAAGCGCGTCGAGGAAGCGGTCCGCGCCCTGCGCGAGGACTAGTCACCGAGACCGCGCGGAGGGCCCGACGGGAGGTCGGGTCCACCGCGCAGTCCGTACCGCCGGCCCGCATGAGGGGTGGTCGGCGATACGGACGGAAGGGTGCCGCGGCGGCGAGCGAGCCAGTGCGGTGGTCAAGGCCCAAGGAACGCCCTCCTCGACCTGAGGGGAGGACGCCCGGAGGCTCATCGCCCACCGCCGCGGAACCCCTTCCCCCTCTGCTCCGCCCGGCGGTGCGAACGTCCTGTCGCGCCAGTCTCGTTCCGCCGGGCGGCATCCACTTCCCTGCCAGGGCGCGGGGTGCGTACGGACGGTCCCGTACGCACCCCGCGCCCTTCAGGTTTTCCCGGGCGCTCAGCCCACCCCGACCGCCTCGGCGACCGGCGCCCCGACGGTCCGGACGGCGTGCGCGGGCGCTCCCACCCACCGGCCGAGCGCGGTCTCGGCCGTGATGCCAGGCCCGAACCCGGCGATCAGGCCGCCGGCCCCGTCCGCGACGGTGTCCTCGTCGAAGAGCCGCGCCAGCGCGTCGAAGACCACGGAACTGGCGATGTTCCCGCGCTCGGTCAGCGTGGCCCGGCTGAACCGGAACATCTCCGGCGGCAGGTCCAGGTAGTGGCACAGGTCGTCGAGGATGCGCGGGCCGCCGGCGTGGACGATGAAGAAGTCCATCTGCGACACCTCCCAGCTGTGCTGGGCGACGAGCGACTTGAGCGCCGGAGCCAGCATCTCCATGGTCCCCGGCACCCGTTTGTCCAGCATGAAGTGGAACCCGGTGTCCCGTACGGCGTACGAGATCCAGTCCTCCGTGTGGGGCACCAGATGCGAGCCGTTGCGCTCGATGCGCATGCCGACCCCGCCCTCGCCGCGCACGACGGCCGCCGAGATGGCGTCCCCGAACAGTCCGTTCGAGAGCAGCGAGCCCACTCCGATGTCGGTCGGCTGGTAGCAGAGCGAGCAGAACTCGCAGGACACGATCAGTACGTTGGCCTTCGGGTACGCCGTGCAGAAGTCGTGCGCGCGGTTGATCGCCGCGCCCCCGGCGGCGCAGCCGAGTTGGGCGATGGGCAGCTGCCGGGTCTCCGGCCGGAAGCCCATCGCGTTGATCAGCCAGGCGGTCAGCGAGGGCATCATGAAACCGGTGCAGGACACGTAGACGATCAGGTCGATGTCGCCGGGCTCCACCTCGGCGTGGGCGAGCGCCCGACGCACCACACCGGGGACACGCGCCTTGGCCTCGGCCTCGTACACCTTGTTGCGGATCTCGAAACCGGGGTGCCGCAGGGTGTCCTCGATGGGCTGCACGATGTGCCGGGTGCGGACACCCGTGTTCTCGATGAGGCGCAGGACGAGGCCCCGCTGGGGATGGTCCGCGTGCGTCTCGCGGGCCAGTTCGAGCGTCTGCTCCATCGTGATGACGTGATCGGGTACGGCGACGGACGGTCGGCACAGTGTGGCCATGGTTCTTCCTTGTCTCATGCCGGGCAGCGGTACGGCCGGGCTGTCGTCACCACGGGGCGGTCGTCACCACGGGTGGTCGTCACACGGGCTGTTCGTCACAAGGTCTGGGTCACGCGGGTCTGGGTCACAAAGGTCTGGGTCACAAAGGTCTGGGTCACACGGGTCCGGGTCACGAAGGCCCGGGTCACACGGGTCCGGTTGGGCGCGGGACTTCGTCACACGCGTTGTCGCCACGCCGGCCCTTCGTCACACCGACCCCTGTCACACCGACCCCTGTCACACTGGCGCTTCGTCACACTGCCGACCAGTCACCACGCCACAGGAAGGGCGAGCGGGTAGCGCCAGATGGAGGTGGTGTTCCAGCGCACCTGGGACGGGTCCACCGCGAGCCGCAGCCCGGGGAAGCGGTCGAGGAGCGTGGCGAAGACGACCTCGAGCTCCATCGCGGCGAGCGGCGCGCCGAGGCAGTGGTGCGCTCCCCAGCCGAAGGTCATGTGGGGCACCACGGGCCGGTCCACGTCCAGTTCGCCGGGACGGTCGAACTTCCGCTCGTCCCGGTTCGCCGTGAGGTACGAGACGTGTACGACGTCCCCCGCCCGGATCGGCACGCCGCTCAGCTCCACGTCCTCGGTGGCGATCCGCGGGATGCCGACGCCCTTGCGGAACGGGATGAACCGCAGGAGCTCCCCGATCGCCGCCGGCAGGGCCGAGGGCCGCGCCCGGAGCGTGCCGAGGACGTCGGGACGGCTGAGCAGCGTGTACGCGATGTTCCCGATCTCGTACGTCGTCGTGTCCTGGCCGGTGATGAGCAGCACCATCGACATGACGGCCAGCTCGTCGTCGTCGAGCAGCTCGGCGCCGTCGCGGGCGGTCGCCAGCGTGCTGATCAGGTCGTCGCCCGGCGCGCGGCGCCGCTCGGCGCTCAGCTCGGCGAAGTAGGCGCGCAGGGCGGCCTTGGCGCGGACGGCGGCCTCCCGGTTCTCCGCGCTCACGTTCATCATGGTGTAGGCGTGCCCGCGCAGCCGCGGCCGGTCGTCCTCGGGGATGCCGAGGACCTCGCAGATCGTCATGAGCGGCAGCGGGGCGGCGATGTGCTCCACGAGGTCGGCCGGGGAACCGAAGTCAGCCATCCGGTCGAGCATCAGGTCGACCACGCTCTGGGTGCGCTCGCGCATGCGCGCCACGTGGCGCGGCGCGAAGCTCTTGGCGACCAGACTGCGCAGCCGGCTGCTCGCCGGCGGGTCCATGAGGTTGATCGACTCCGACTGCACGATCGGTTCCGGCGTCATCCGCGGGAAGTCGCGGCCCTTGACCGCGCTGCGGCTGAACCGCCGGTCGGTGGTGACCGTCCGCACGTCCTCGTAGCGGGTGACGAGCCATGCCTCCCCTTCTCCGTACGGCATACGGATCCGCGCGACGGGGTCGGTCTCCAGCATGCGTCGGAGCTGGGGGTCGAACTCGAGGGCCTCCGCGTAGTCGAAGGGGCAGCTCCATACGGTGCCGGTGGTCTCGGTCTCCACGTTGCTCCAGACGGTGTGCGGTCGATGTCCGACACACTTCCCCATCAGGGGGGGCGCTCATGTCCTCAAGCGGGTTATTTAACCGATTAGAGGGAGATGCGGACTTCAGCGCGGGCAGTGGGGAAGGGCCGCGGCCCCGGACGCCGGTGACGCGTGCGGCACCCGCGGCGTCGCCCTGCCCAGTGGCTGGAAGTAGTGGGCGAGCGCCCAGTCTCCGATGCGCAGGCCCGTCTCGCATCCGGCGACGTCGGCGCTGCGGAAGTGGATCCCGCCCCACACGCGGGCGTCGACCATGTCCCGGTTGAACTCGTCGGCGTACTCGTAGTGCCGTGTGGTGGCGACGGCCTCGGAACGGACGTACAGGTCGACGCGCGAGGTGCCGAGCACCCCGGCGGCGGTGCGCATGACCGCGCCGGCCACGGCCGCGTGGCCGCTGATGTACTCGGGATGAGGGGGCGTCACGAGCAGCGGCTGCCACTGCGGGTCCGCCTCGGTCGCCGGGTTGCCGTCGGTGTCCGCGAGGTGGACGGCGGTAACCGGTCGCCACAGGCCGTAGTGGAGCTTGGAGTCCCAGGAGGTGACGACCGCGTCGGCCGCCGCGGTGTTGACCGCGGCGAACAGCCGCGCCGTTTCGGCGATGCCCAGGCCGTGCCGGGTCGCGTGGTCCCGGAAGGCCGTCTGGAACTGCACCAGCAGGTTGCCGCCGAAGAAGAGGGCCGTCTCCGTCTGGTGCGCGGTCCGGGCGGATCCCGTCTTGGCGCCCATGGTCTTCGCCTCGTTCACGTCCCGGGCGTAGCGCTCGGAGGTCAGGGCCGGGGGCGGCCCCGGCCGGAACTGGTCCGGGGACCTGAGCAGCAGCGGGCGCATGGCGCCCAGCCAGGAGTCGACGTAGGGCTGGTGGGCGGGCGCGGTGGGCCGCCAGACCCCTGGCGCGGGTTCGGCGGTGTACTCGACCGGCTCGAAACGGCCGTCCCCCTCGCGGAGGCGGACGATGTGCTCGGCGGCCCGCTCCCCGTAGGCCACGCCCTGGTCCTCGGCGGGACCGTCGGGGATCTTGGCGAGGGAGGCGGCGTACTCGGCGTCGAGCCGCGACTGCGACGCGGGGAAGCAGGCGAGCAGTACGCGGTGTGCGGCGGTCACGGCCGCGGCTTCGGGCGACGCGGCGGCGGGGCCTCTCGCGTTCCACTCGTAGAGGGCGTACCGGCCCTGAATGCCGCTCACGGCGTTGTGGACGGCGGCGGAGACGAACGCGTGCCAGACGGCCACCTGCCCGGAGGGGTGCATGGCGCCGAGGTTCGCGCTGATGGTCTGAGTGGCGATGGCGTTCCAGTCGCGGACCGCCGCCGGGTCGGCCGCGGGCGCCCGGCCGGTGTCGGCGGCCGCCGGGGACGCGGCGGCGCCCGGGAAACCGACGAGCGCGAGAGACGCGACGACGCCGACGACGGCTCGCACGCCGGGGCGCGAGAGCCGGCGGGAACGGGGTGGACGAGACGGCACGGGGCGGTTCTGACGCACGGGCACTCCCTCGAAGCGGTACGGGCGGATCAGCACCGGATGCGGCGCTCGTTCAAGATCAACCGCAAACTCCGGCCGCCGCAAGCGGGGCGGCGCGACGGGACGCACGTACGCCCGCATGTCAGCGGGCATGGCGAAGCCCCCGGGGCCCGTCCTGCGCAAGCAGCACGGGCGCCGGGGGCGCGAGGGGGCGGGGTCCGGCCCGATGGGCCGGTCGCCGTGGCGGGCGGGGCCCGTCAGACCAGCGGGCGGATCGCCGTGGGGGCGTGGCCGGGCTCGGTGGCGAGCTCCTCGAACTCGGTCACGTCGCTCATGTCGACCGTCTTGCTCATCGCGATGTTGGTGATGCGCTCCAGGATGGCCTCGACGACGACCGGGACCTGGTGCTCGACGGCGAGCTTCTTGGCCTCTTCGAAGGCAGCGCCCAGCTCGTTCGGGTCCGTCACGCGGATGGCCTTGACGCCCAGGCCCTCGGCGACCTTGATGTGGTCGACGCCGTAGACGCCGATCTCCGGGGTGTTGATGTTCTCGAATTCGAGGTTGACCTCGAAGTTGATCCCGAGACCGCCCTGCGCCTGACGGATCAGGCCCAAGTATGCGTTGTTCACGAGGACGTGGACGTAGGGGACCTTGTGCTGCGCGGCGACCGCGAGCTCCTCGATCATGAACTGGAAGTCGTAGTCGCCCGAGAGCGCGACGATCGGGGTGTCCGGGTCGGCGGTGGCGGCGCCGATCGCGGCCGGGATGGTCCAGCCGAGCGGGCCGGCCTGGCCGCAGTTGATCCAGTTGCGCGGGCGGTAGACGTGCAGCATCTGCGCGCCGGCGATCTGGGAGAGGCCGATGGTGGTGACGTAGCGCGTCTCCGGGCCGAAGGCCCTGTTCATCTCCTCGTACACGCGCTGCGGCTTCATCGGGATGTTGTCGAAGTGCGTACGGCGCTGGAGGGTGGCCTTGCGCTCCTGGGCGGAAGCGGCCCAAGCGCCGAAGTCCGGCAGCCTGCCCTCGCCCTTGAGCTCCTTGGCGATCTCGATGAAGAGCTCCAGGGCGGCCTTGGCGTCGGAGGCGATGCCGAAGTCCGGGGCGAAGATCTTGCCGATCTGGGTGGGCTCGATGTCGACGTGGACGAACTTGCGGCCCTTGGTGTAGGCGTCCAGGTTGTAACCGGTGTGGCGGTTGGCCCAGCGGTTGCCGATGCCGAGGACGAAGTCCGACTCGAGGAAGGTCGCGTTGCCGTAGCGGTGCGAGGTCTGGACGCCGACCATGCCGGCGCTCAGCTCGTGGTCGTCCGGGATGGTGCCCCAGCCCATGAGGGTGGAGATGACCGGGACGCCGGTCAGCTCGGCGAACTCGACCAGCAGATCGGAGGCGTCGGCGTTGATGATGCCGCCGCCTGCGACGATCAGCGGGCGCTCGGACTCCAGCAGGAAGCGGAGGGCCTTCTCGGCCTGGGCGCGGGTCGCCTTCGGCTTGTAGACCGGCAGCGGCTCGTAGGTCTCCGGGTCGAACTCGATCTCGGTCAGCTGGACGTCGATCGGCAGGTCGATGAGGACCGGGCCGGGACGGCCGGAGCGCATGAGGTGGAACGCCTGCTGGAAGACGCCCGGGACCTGGGCGGCCTCCAGGACCGTGGTGGCGGCCTTGGTGACCGGCTTGGCGATCGAGGCGATGTCGACGGCCTGGAAGTCCTCCTTGTGGAGCTTCGAGACCGGGGCCTGGCCGGTGATGCACAGGATCGGGATCGAGTCCGCGATCGCCGAGTACAGGCCGGTGATCATGTCGGTTCCGGCGGGGCCGGACGTACCGATGCAGACACCGATGTTGCCCGCCTTGGCGCGGGTGTAGCCCTCGGCCATGTGGGACGCGCCCTCGACGTGGCGGGCGAGGGTGTGGTGGACGCCGCCGCCCTCTTTCAGTGCCTTGTAGAACGGGTTGATCGCCGCGCCCGGCACACCGAACGCGTTCGTGACGCCTTCGCGCTTGAGGATCTCAACTGCGGCTCGGGCTGCGGTCATTCGAGGCATCGCGTACTCCTGCTCGGCCAGTCGGAGCGGCTCACCGTTGCGAGCCGGTGAGCACCACTCCATGGTTTCCATAATGCGGAAATCTGATTCTGCTATACGGAAGCAATCTAGGGTGAGGTCCGGCGCTCGTCAAGAGCCGGCATTGGTTGAAGACCCTCCCCAACGGGTCGCTCTTGGTGGACGATGGGCGACGTACCGCGGTCGCGGGCGCCCGGCCGCACGCCGCGGTCCCCCGCACGCACGCACGCACACACACGTACGCACGTACGCACGCACACGCCGACGGTCCGAGGGGGACGGTCATGGGAGAGAACGTGCCGGTGCGCTGCCCGGCCTGCCGTCGCCAGCACACCTTCACGCCGCCGGTCTTCCCGTGCGCGTGCGGTGAGCCGGTGGCGCCGCCGCTCTTACGGGGCGCCGCCCCGGAGCGGATCACGCACCGCACCTGGACCGACGCGTGGGTGACCGTCCGGTGCGGCGCGTGCGGGCGCCAGGACCAGTGGCCGCAGCCGGAGCTGGGATGCGCCTGCGGCGTGGTGCTGCGCATACCGGTACGCCCCGTACCGCGGCCCGCGCCCCCCACGGCCGCCGCCCCGCGCGACGGCCGGACGCCCGCGCCGGCCGCCGGACGCCCGGCGCACATCCCGCTGCCGCGTACGGCGGCTCCCCCGCGTCCGCGGTTCCGCCCGATGACGATCAGGACCGCGCGGGACGCGGTGACCGCGGCGGCGCTCTACCTCAAGTGGCTCGGATTCCACGACATCATGCAGTCCCCCGAGCGCCCGGCCTCGGGCATAGACCTGCGGGCGCCCGGCATGATCGCCCAGGTCGACCCGACCACCCGCCCGGCCGGCCTGCGCGAGGTCGAGTGCCTGTGGCTGCACGGGCTGAGCGCGTCGGCGGTGAGCGTCTTCTTCTCCCTGGCCGGGTACACCGACGACGCCCGGGCGCGCGCGGAGGGCCTCGGTGTCCCACTCTTCGTCATGGACCTCACGGGCACACCGCAACCGGTCAACCGCCCGGCGGACGAGCTGATCACCACCGGCGCGTGAGCGGCACCGGACCCACCGGCCGGGTACCGCTCAGCGCGTGCCCGGCCGCCACGTCGACGCGCGCCTCCCGCTCCGAGCGGGCCGCGACCGCCCGGCCGGGGTCGCGGCCGGGCGGTCGGGGTCGCGGCCGTGCGGTCGCGCAGGAGCGGGGGGAGGCGCCGGTCGGGTGGGCTACGCGGGCGAGGCGTCCGCGTTCATCGCAGGTCCCCCTCGTCGTACTCCGTCTCCGAGCCCCGCGCCGTACGCTCGCGCAGCTCGATCCGGCGGATCTTGCCGGACACGGTCTTGGGCAGTTCGGTGAACTCGATGCGCCGGATCCGCTGATAGGGCGCGAGCACCGACCGCGAGTGCGCGAACAGCAGCTTGGCCGTGTCGGGTCCCGGTTCCCAGCCCTCGGCGAGGACGACGTACGCCTTCGGCACGGCGAGCCGCAGCGGGTCGGGCGCCGGCACGACGGCCGCCTCGGCCACCGCCTCGTGCTCCAGCAGGGCGCTTTCCAGTTCGAATGGCGAAACCTTGTAGTCGGAGGACTTGAACACGTCGTCCGCACGCCCGATGTAGGTGAGGTATCCGTCGGCGTCGCGTGAGGCGATGTCACCGGTGCGGTAGTAGCCGCCCGCCATGGCCTGCGCCGTGCGCTCGGGGTCTCCGTGGTAGCCGGTCGTCAGTCCGACCGGCCGCGCGGAGAGGTCGAGGCAGATCTCGCCCTCGCTCGCCCCCGGCTCCCCGGTGACCGGGTCGAGCAGGTCGACGACGTAGCCCGGGCTCGGCCGGCCCATCGAGCCGGCGAGGAGCCGCTGGCCGGGTGTGTTGGCGACCTGGACGGCCGTCTCGGTCTGCCCGAAGCCGTCCCTGACCGTCACGCCCCACTCGCGTCGCACCGTCTCGATGACCTCGGGGTTGAGCGGCTCCCCCGCGGCGAGGGCCTCGCGCGGCGGGGTGCGCAACTGCCCGAGATCCGCCTGGATCAGCATGCGCCAGACGGTCGGCGGGGCGCAGAAGCCGGTGACGCCGGCGCGGTCCATCTCGGTCATCAGCCTGGCCGGGTCGAAGCGCGTGTAGTTGTGGACGAAGACGGTCGCCTCGGCGTTCCACGGGGCGAACAGATTGGACCAGGCGTGCTTGGCCCAGCCGGGCGAGGAGATGTTGAGGTGCACGTCGCCGGGTTTCAGGCCGATCCAGTACATGGTCGCCAGATGCCCGATCGGGTACGACACATGGGTGTGTTCGACGAGTTTGGGGCGGGCGGTCGTGCCGGAGGTGCAGTAGAGCATCAGGGGGTCACCGGCGTGTGTGGCGCCGTCGGGCCGGAAACCCTCCGGGCTGCCGTGGGCATCGCCGTACGGCAGCCACCCGGGCCGGCCGCCCGCCTCGCCGCCCACGACGATCCGGGAGTAGTCCCCCGGCACGTCGTCGAACTTGGCCGTGTCCTGCTCCCGCACGATCACGTGCCGGACCCTGCCGCGCGCGACGCGGTCGCGCAGGTCGGCCGGGCCGAGCAGCGGTGTGGCCGGGACGACCACGGCGCGCAGCTTCATCGCGGCCAGGGCCGTCTCCCACAGCTCCGGCTGGTTGCCGAGCATCACCAGGACCCGGTCACCGGCCCCGACGCCGCGCGCGCGGAGCCAGTTGGCGACCTGCCCGGAACGCGCGGACAGCGCCGCGAAGGAGAGCTCGGCGCGCCGGCCGTCCTCCTCGACGATGTGCAGCGCGGTCCTGTCGTTGCCCTCGGCGATCCGGTCGAACCAGTCGAGCGCCCAGTTGAACCGCTCGGGGCGCGGCCAGACGAACCCGCCGTAGGCCACCTCGTAGTCCTCCCGGTGCCGGAGCAGGAAGTCCCGGGCCGCCCGGAACTGCTCCGTCGCGTCGCCTCGTGCCACCATGCGTCCTCCTCGTCGCCGGCCCTCGCCGGACCGCTTCCTGCCATCGTCCAAGCGGTGGCCCGGTCCCACTACCCCCGTACGGGGGAGAAGCGACCCCCTGACGGGGGATGCGGCCGGGCCGTTCAGGCGGAGCCGTCGCCGTCCGGGGAGGTCGCGAAGCGTACGTCGTGCGTGGTGGCCGAGGTCATGGTCGCGAGCACGTACCGGCCCTCCTGCTCCAGCGCCGCCCGCTGGGGCCGCGTGAGAGGGCCGAAGGGGGTGACCGTCAGTACGGCCGAGGCGCCGTCCTTCGTCTCGTCCAGCCGCCAGGTCCCCGCCAGGAAGCCGTCCACCAGGAAGGTGGAGTGGCTCTGGCTGCCCGTCCAGGTGCGGCCCTTGTACCGCGCGGGCACCACCCGCGTACGGTCGGCGTGGGACAGCAGCAGGTTGTCGAACTCCGGCAGGAAACGCGGGGGCGCCGGGGTGTCCTCGTCGGGCCGGGGCGCGTCGGGGAGGTCGAAGAGCTCGACGCCGTACGGGTCGTGGAAGGTGACGAGCCGGGGCCGCAGCCGCTCGAAGGCGTCCCGCAGCCGCGTCAGCCCGCACCAGGTCTGCATGTCCTTCACCGAGGCGGGGCCGAACGCCGCCAGGTAGCGCAGTACGGTCGCGTCGGGCGCCGGGGCCGGTGCGGACTCGCGTCCGAACCAGTGCTCGGCGGTGGTGAGCGCCACCTGGCCGCTCTTCCCCCACAGCCCGCGCGGGGTGACCTGGACCAGCGGCAGCAGGCAGCGGGCCGCGACGCCGACGGCGAGCGGCTCGGCGCCGGGCCACTCCTTCAGCAGCAGCTCGCGGATCTCCTTCAGCGTCCGGGGCCGCTCCTCGACGAAGTCCCGCGTCATGGCCGCGAGCCGCTCCAGGTCCACGCCCGTCAGCCCCGCGCGGAACATGTGCAGTTCGCGGTCGCGCGCCGCCTGGACGAGGGGCCGCAGCGTGAGGCAGTCGTCGGCGGTGTGCGTGTGAATGGTGGAGCGCAGGGTGACCAGGCGTCCCACCTCGCGGGACGCCATGAGCCCCGACAGTTCCGACGGGTCGAAGCGGTCGAGCCGGGCGGCGAGTTGGTAGTACGGCGGCTTGGTGTTCTGCGCCTGGAGCCCGACCAGGTGCGTGACGGCGTCCTTCGCGGACATGGCGGTGCGCCGGAGCAGGAGTTGGCGTGCCAGGGTGGCGCGATTGAGGGCGCGCGTGCTCAGTACGGCCGGCGCCGGTCCCGCGTTCGTCTTCTTCGAGGCCATGACCGCACGCTATCGACCCTTGCGGACAGGATCGGTCCGCGGAGAGCCGCCCTTGGAACGGAGGCGCACCCGATCGTCCTGCGCCCGTCCCGCTCTGAGCACGGGGGGTGGCCGCCGAGATCCGCATGAGGTAACTTAGGCAAGCCTTACCTAATCCGAGAGGGGAGTCCGGGATGGATGCCGAGGTCTGCACGGCCCAGCCGACCGACGGGGAGCGCGTGCGCAGTGTGGTGGCCGCGGCGGGGTCGCTCATGGTGGTCACGGACCGGCACTCCTGCGAACCGGCCGGCCTGCACACCCTCGACGAGCGGGGCCGGCTGTGCCTGCGCGTGCCGGACGACTGCCCGCTGGCCGCCGAGGTCGCCCTCGCGCCCCGCGGCATCGTGGCCGCCGTACTGAAGTTCACCGACATCGCCCCCACCGCGGTGCGCGACCGCGTGCGGGCCCGCGTCACGCTCACCGGCTGGCTCGCTCCCGTCGGCCGGGCCTCCGAACCGGGCCTGGTGCGCCTGGACTTCGCACACGCCGAACTGACCACGGCGGCCGGCACGGTCACCGTCGGCCTCGACGAACTCACCCTCGCCGGCCCCGACCCGCTGGCCGCCTACGAGGCCGACATGCTCACCCACCTCGTCGACGCGCACGGCGACGAGGTGGCCCGGCTCACCCGGCTCGTGGACCCGCACCTCGTACAGGGCGTACGGCGCGTGGTGCCGGTGGCCGTGGACCGGTACGGGCTCACCCTGCGGCTCGAACACGCCGACGCGCACCACGACGTGCGCCTGCCCTTCTCCGACCCGCTGCACCACGCGGCGGAGGCCGGTGACCGGATCCGGACCCTGCTCGCCGCGGCGCGCGCGTGCCCGCGCCGCCGCCGGTCGCCGATCCGGCCGTAACCCGCGAGGCGCCGCAGGGCGGCGCTCCGCGCGTGCCGGGCGGGAGCCGCTCGTCGCGGCCTGTGGTCATACGCCGTCCGCGTCCCGGTCCGGGACCACGGTGGTGCCGGTGCCGTCGCCGCTGAAGACGGCCCGCACCACGGAGTGCGGCACCCGGCCGTCGAGCACGTGGGCCTTGCGCACGCCCGCCTGGACGGCCCGCAGGCACCCTTCCATCTTGGGGAGCATCCCGCTCGCCAGTTCCGGCATCAGTTTCTCCAGCTCACCGGCCGTCAGGCGGGCGATCACCTCGGGGTTGTGGGGCCAGTTCGCGTACAGCCCCTCGACGTCGGTGAGCATCACCAGCTTCTCCGCGTCGAGGGCCACCGCGAGCGCCGACGCCGCGAGATCGGCGTTGATGTTGTAGACCTGTCCGTCCGTGCCCCGCGCTATCGGCGAGACCACCGGGACACGGCCCCGCTCCAGCAGGGCCAGCAGGGTGTCGGGGTCGACGTCGACGACGTCACCGACCAGCCCGATGTCCACCGGCTCGCCGTTCACCCAGGCCGGCCGCCGTACGGCCGTCATGGTGTGCGCGTCCTCGCCGGTCATCCCCACCGCGAACGGCCCGTGCCGGTTGATGAGGCCCACCAGCTCCCGCTGGACCCGGCCGGCCAGCACCATGCGGACCACGTCCATGACCTCCGGAGTGGTCACCCGCAGTCCCTGCTCGAAGCGGACGTCCAGACCGAGCCGGTCGAGCAGCGCGCTGATCTGCGGGCCGCCGCCGTGCACGACGACCGGGCGCAGCCCTGCCCGCAGCAGCTCCACCACGTCACGGGCGAACGTACGCTTCAGGTCCTCGTCGACCATGGCGTTGCCGCCGAACTTGATCACGACCGTCCGGCCGTCGAATCCCGCCGGGCGGCGACTCTCCTCGGCACCGGTCATGAGCTGTACGCGCTGTTCTCGTGGACGTGCTCGGCGGTGGGGTCGTCGCTCCAATTCACCGCCGGCTCGCCGGCCGCCGCTCGCGACGGGCCTCGCTCCACCACCGGCGCCAGGCCGGGATGGCCGGATTCCTTGACGCCTGCGGGCACACCGCTCGCGCTGAGTCCCTGTGCGGCGGTCACGGTCACGGAGTCACTTCCTTCGCGGACAGGTCGTGCAGCAGGGCGCCGGTGGCGCACACCACGCCGCTGCGAGCGGCCAGGCGCAGCGCCATGGAGTGCTCCTCGGCGGAGAGGTCGGCCACCGCGTCCGCCACGACGAACGGCTGTATGTCGTGCAGGGAGGCGTCCGCGGCGGTCAGCAGGACGCCGAGGTGCGCGTACACACCGCAGATGATCAGCTGGTCGCGGCCGGTGGACCGCAGCAGTCTGCCGAGATGGCCGCGGAGGAAGGCGCTGTGGCGGGCGTTCGCCATCAGGTGTTCGCCGGGCCGTGGCGTGAGCGGCTCGACGATCGCGGCGGCGTCGTGGTCGTCGCCGGAGCCCGGGCCCCACACGTCGGCCGGCAGACCGTTCTGACCGGGAGGCCGGACGGCCGGTTCGGCGCTGAAGACGACCGGGATGCCGAGCGTCCGCGCGCGTTCGCGCAGGGCGGCGATGTTGCCGACGAGTTCGACCACGGGCGGGCGCTCCGGCGGGAAAGCCCGGACGAAGTGGTTCTGCATGTCGTGGACCAGCAGCGCGGCCCGTGCGGGATCGATCCTCCACGGAACGCACGAGGCAGGGATCGCCGCACGGTCGGGCATGGGGTAGGAGCCGATGACCGGCAGTCCCATGCGTGTTCTCCTCCCCCGTCGACGGCGTGTCCGCGTGCGGACCGTGAGCGCCCCCCGGGACCGGGGGACGCGCGCGGACAGCGCGTGGCGCGGCCGTCCAACCCCGTGCCGCGGCGGGCCGGTTGGTCACTTAGCTTAGCCTAACCTTATGGGGGGTCCGATCCAGGCCCCGCCCCCGGCTTGAGGAGACGAAGAGCATGACGGTCACCACGTACCGGGACGCCTGGGGCATCCCGCATCTCCGGGCGTCCGACCCGCTCCAGCTGGCGTACGGCCAGGGCGAGAACGCCGCGGCGGACCGGGCCTGGCAGATCGAGGTCGAACGGCACCGCTCCCGGGGCACCACCGCCTCGTTCCTCGGCGCGGGCGCCGTCCCGTGGGACGTGCTCGCCCGCCGGGCCAGGCTCGACGACACCGCACGGCGCTGCTTCGACCGGCTCGACGGGCACACCGCGGCCTGGGTGTCGGCGTACGTCGACGGGGTCAACGCCGGTCTGGAGCGGGGCGCGGCGGCCGCTCCGCAGTTCGCGCGGACCGGACTCGCCCCGCAGCCGTGGGAGCGGTGGACCCCGCTCGGCGTCTGGCTCGCCCACCACATCCTCTTCGCGGGTTTCCCGACCAAGCTGTGGCGCGAGGAGGTCGCCCGGCGGCTCGGCGACGAGGCCGTCGACCTGTTCGCCACCGACGACCCCGGCACCGCGGGGTCGAACGGCTGGATGGTCGCGGGCGAGCGCACGGCAGGCGGCGCGCCGCTCATCGCGGGCGACCCGCACCGCTTCATCCAGGACCCCGGCTTCTACCAGCAGATCCACCTGTCCTGCCCGGAGTTCGACGTCGTGGGCCTCGCCGTTCCCGGCGTACCCGGGATCGCCCACTTCGGCCACACCGGGACGGTCGCGTGGGCCATCACCAACGCCATGTCCGACTACCACGACCTCTACCGGGAGCGGCTGCGCCGTGCGGAAGGCGGCATCGAGGCGCTGGGGCCCGGCGGCTGGCGGCCGGCGGCCCTCCACCGGGAGACCGTCGAGGTCGCGGGAGGCGAACCGGTCCGGATCGACGTGATCGAGACGGAGCGCGGCCCGCTCGTCGTCGACGGCCTCGAAGACGCCCCGGACCCGGGTACGGAACCGACGGACATGCCCGGGGGGATCAGCCTGCGCTACCCGCCGCGGGTCACCGCGGACCTCGGGTTCGACGTGCTCCCCGACCTGCTGAGGGCACGCACGGTCGCGGACGTGGACCGGGCCCTCGACCGCTGGATCGAGCCCGTCAACGTGGTGCACGCCGCCGACTCGTCCGGCGGGCTGCTGCACCGGGTGGCCGGGCACGTACCCGCCCGGCACCGCGACAACTGGCTGCGGGTGGTGCCCGCCTGGCAGCCCGGCCACGACTGGGACGGCCGCGTCGGCACGCCCCGCGCCCCGATCGACGGCGTCGCCGTGATGGCGAACGCCCGGGGCATCGCCGCCCCCCTCGGGGTCGAGTTCGCCCCACCGCACCGCGCCGACCGTATCGACGCCCTGCTGCGCGCGTCACGGGACTGGACGGCCGCCGGCATGGCGGCCGTGCACATGGACACCTACCTGGCGGCGGCCGGTCCGCTGCTGGAGCAGGTGGCGCGGCTCGACGCCCTGGGACCCGGCGCCGAGCGGGTCAGGGAACGCCTGCTGTCCTGGGACCGCCACATGGACGCGGGCAGCACCGCCGCGGCGGACTACGCGCGCCTGCGCTCGGCGGTCACCCGCCGGATCGCGGCGGCCCCGCACCTCGCGGGCCTCGCCGTGCCGCTGCCGTACCCGGCGGTCTTCGCACCGTGGCTGACCCTCACCTCGAAGGTCGCCTTCGCGCTGGAGACCCTGCTGACCACCGACCGGCTGCCCGGACTCGACGTGCCGGGCTGTGTGCGCTCCGCCCTGGACGAGGTCGCCGCCGCGCCACCGGCGCCCTGGGGCGAACTCCACCGCCTGGCAACCTGCCAGGCGCTGCCCGCCGCGGAGGAGGAGCCGTGGCCCGGACTCGGCGGCGACCACGACTGCGTACTGGCGACGTCCAGCACGCCCGGTGTCACCGACCTCAGCGCGCGCGGCCCGTCCGCCCGGTACGTGTGGGATCTGGCCGATCGCGAGAACAGCCTGTGGGTCGTTCCGCTGGGCGCCCTGGGGACTCCGGGCGGCCACCTTCGCGACCAGCTGCCGCTGTGGCTGCGCGGCGAACTGGTGCCCGTCGTCACCGATTTCGGCCGGCTCACCGAACACGGCACCGTCCGCTGGGAAGGGACGAAGCGCGGCCCCGGCATGTGACGGTGCGTCACCGCCGGGCCGGCACGCGAACACACACAGGCAGGCACGCGCCCAGGCACTCCCACGGGCCGAAGAATCTTGCTACCGACCAGTAGAGGCAGCACCTCGAACGCTCCATCATAAGACGCGTACATGCCAATGGCTCGCCCTCCTCACCGGAGGGGCGGGCCAT
This sequence comes from Streptomyces sp. NPDC054887, assembly GCF_053610585.1. Lineage (NCBI taxonomy): Bacteria > Bacillati > Actinomycetota > Actinomycetes > Kitasatosporales > Streptomycetaceae > Streptomyces > Streptomyces sp. NPDC054887. The sequence goes on from NZ_JBSGYQ010000006.1 coordinate 112,249, forward strand.
CCGTGCGCCGTGACTCGAAGGAGCACCCCCCATGCGTACTGGCGAACGGAGAACCCGGGCAGCGGCCACCGCGACCACGCTGGTCCTGTCCGTGGTCACCGCCGTCACCGTGACGGCGCCGGCCGCCGCGGCCCAGCCGCAGGAGCCCGCGCTCCAGCCGCGGACCGCGTCCTCGGCGCGGCTCCTGGCCGTCGACTACCGGACCTGGCAGCGCGATGTGGCCGCCGTCGTCGCCACCGCCCGCCCCTACCTGGAGCAGCGGACCTCGCAGCCCTCCGACGAGAGGCGGGCCATCGTCCTCGACATCGACAACACCTCGCTGGAGACGGCGTTCCACGACTTCTGGGACTTCCCCACGCCGGCGGTCGCACCCGTCCGCGACCTCAGCCGCTTCGCCGACTCGCGCGGCGTCGACGTCTTCTTCGTGACCGCCCGGCCCGGCATCATCCACGCGCTGACGGAGTACAACCTCCAGAAGGCCGGCTATCCGGTCGCGGGGCTGTACGCGCGCAGCCTGCCCGACCTCTTCGACGAGGTGAGCGCGTACAAGACCGACATGCGGGCGAAGATAGAGGCCAGGGGCTACACGATCATCGCCAACATCGGCAACAACACCAGCGACCTGGTGGGCGGGCACGCCGAGAAGACGTTCAAGTTGCCCGACTACGGAGGTCAGTTGTCGTAGGGCCGCCTCAGTCCTTGGTGGCCGCCTTCATGAGCGCGCTGTAGGCCAGTTGCAGCGCGTCCGCCCCGGCCACCGTGGCGAGGGCGGCCACCACGACGCGTGTGGGCCGCGGCCAGAGCACGTGGCTCGCGGTCAGCGCGGTCCCGACCCAGACGCTCATGCAGAAGGGGCAGGTCAGCAGTTCGCCGGCCGTCCGCCGCGCCCCGTCGCGCGGCTTCTCCGCCAGCTCGGCCGGTCCCTGCGGGCCCTCGTACTCCGTGAACGGCGCTCGCAGCGGACTGGTCACCGACGCCTTGGTCAGCAGGCGGCTGAGCCGGAACGTCGCGACGGACGTCAGCGCCACGTCGGCCGGTGCCGCCCTGGCCGGCAGCGGCCGCCCGCTCCTGTGGACGGCCGTCGCCCAGGCCGCCGCGAATCCGCAGTAGGCCGCCGAGGCCGCCGCGTACCCACCGAGGTGGCGGTTCTCGGAGCGGGAATAGGCCGCGCGTGTACGCCGGAAGAGATCCACCATGCATCGCACCTTCTCACTGGGGCATTCCGCTGCCCGAGTGCCACTCGCGGCCGGACCCAAACCCTCGGCCGTCGGAGCGGGGGCCGGCGCGTCCGGGCGCCGGTGCTCACGACCACACGCGCATCACCGGTGTGCGGTCCTCGATCGCCTGGGCGGCGTCGAGCACGGCTTCCTCCTCGAAGCGCCCGCCGATGAGCTGCGCGCTCAGCGGAGGACCGTCGCCGAGGGCGACGGGGACCGTGACGGCGGGGAAGCCGAGGACGGGCACGGCGGTCATCGGCCACATGGCGCCGAACAGTCCCAGGGCCCGGTCGCGTCCGTCGATGTCGGCGTCCTGCTCGAACGCGGGCTCGGCGCAGACCGGCGTGAGCAGCAGCCGCTCGGCACCGAGGAGTTCCTGGAGACGGGTGACGAGGGTCGCCCGGCGCGCCCAGCCGTTGATGTAGGTCTCCAGGCCGGGGCGCTCCCCCCACACGGTGGCCGCGGCGGCGAAGTGGTGGTCCAGGGCGGTGCGGATGTCCGGTCCGCCGACCTGCGCCACCAGGGGCAGCAGCTGGCGCATGTCCTCGGTGATCAGCAGGGACCACAGGCGGCTCGCCTCGGCGAGCAGCGGCATGCCGTCCAGTTCCTCGACCTCGTACCCGGCGTCGTCGAGCCGTGCGGCGGCGTCGCTCACGGCCCGGTCGACGTCCGGGTGGTTCTTGACGGTGTCGATGCTCCGGACGACGCTCACCTTCCGGGGCCCCGCGCCGTGCGCGCGTTCGGGGATCGCCGGGACACCGTGCGGGTTGCGCAGATCGGGTGTGGTCATCACGCGCAGCGCCAGCCGCGCGTCGGCCACGGTCCGCGCGAGCGGTCCCTGTACGGCGCAGGCGTGGACGGTGGGCGGGAAGTCGAGCTCGACGAGCCCGCCGGGGGTCTGGGCGAAGGCGGGCGGGCCCCAGTCCGAGACCCGGCCGACGGTGGGGCGGACGCCCACGACGCCGCAGCAGGCGGCGGGGAAGCGGATGGATCCGCCGATGTCGTTCCCCTGGGCCAGCGGGGTCATGCCGGCGGCGATGCCGGCCGCCGCACCGCCGCTGGAGCCGCCGGGCGTACGGGCGTGGTCCCAGGGGTTGAGGGTGCGGCCGTGCAGGTCGTTGGTGGAGAACCAGCGGAGGGAGAAGGCGGGTGCGTTGCTGCGCCCGAGGAGTACGGCGCCGGATTCGCGCAGGGCGGTGACGCAGGCCGCGTCGCCCTCGGCGGGGCGGTCGGCGAAGGCGCGCACCCCGTTGCTGGTGGCGTGGCCGCGCTGATCCGTGTTGATCTTGATGGACACGGGCACGCCGTGCAGCGGCCCCAGTTCGGCGCCGGCGGCCACGGCTTCGTCGGCGCGGCGGGCCTCGGCGAGCGCTTCGTCGGGGCGGACGTCCACCAGCGCGTTGACCTCCGGGTTCACCTCCTCGATGCGGGCGAGACAGGACTCCAGCACCTCCACGGCGGAGACGTCACGGGCCCGGACGGCGGCGGCGAGTTCCGTGGCGGTTCGCTGCCACAGAGGGGCCGACGGGGTTGCTGAGTTTCCCATGGATACCTCTTCGACAAAGGGCCCCCGGCCGCCGCGACAGCGCGGCGGGCACACGGGTGGGCGGGATCGGGGAGGAGCGGCGGCGGCACGGGGCCGGCAAGGGCGTGCGGCACACGGCGTGGCGGCACGCCCGGCGGGGCTGTCATACAACGACGTTTTATCTCGGGGGTCAGCCTGGGACCGCCCGGCCGAACTGTCAACCCCGTTCCCGCGGCGCGGGACGACGCGGGGAGCGTCAGTCCCGCGCGGGCCGCCCGCCGAGGAGGTCCAGCAGGGCCAGGGCGGTCCGGGTGCCGCGTTCGGTGGACCAGCTCTCCGGGTCTTCGAGGGTGGAGAGCCAGTACCCGCGGAACAGCAGGTGGAGGATGTCGGCGCCCAGCGCCGGATCGGGCAGGCCGGCCTCCGCGGCCAGCGCGCCGAACTCGGCCCGGCTGCGCCGCGACGTCGCACGCCGGAGCTCCTCGACCTCGGCGCCGGCGCCGGGCCCCGCGCTGGCGATCTCCATGAGGAGCCGCCGCTGCACTTCGTCGTCACGTTCGGTGGTGCACATCCAGCGGGCCGCCGCGCGCAGCCGGTCCGGCCCCGCGACGCCTTCGAGGACCTGCTCCATCTCCCGCGTCCAGCCCTCCTCCGCCCGGCGCAGGGCGTTGATCATGAGCGCGGAGCGGCTGGAGACGTAGTTGGTCACCATCGCCGTCGATCCGCCGAGCTGGGCGGCGACCGCCCGGATGGTGACGGAGCGGACGCCGCGTTCGCGGGCGACCTGGATGGTGGCGTCGGCGATCTCGTCGAGCCGCCGCTCCTCGTCTACCTCAATCGGCATGTCGCAGACCTTAACCCAAGGGGTTGACCCCGTTTGCATGGAGCTGCAATGTTGTCATACAACGCCGTTACATGACGTCGTTGTTCAACGTTCGCGCCGCACGTTTCCCGATTCCGGAGATCACATGAGCCTTCCCTTCGAACGGATCCGCCCGGCCCCCGTGCCGGAGCGGGCCCGCCAGCACCTGGTGCGGATGCGCGACGGAACCCGGCTTGCCACCGACGTGTACCTCCCCGACGACCGGAGCGGCGACGGGAGCGACGAGCGGGGCGGCGACGGGAACAAAGACGGCATCCCCGCCGTGCTGGTCCGCCTGCCGTACGACAAGAACAGCCGGTACGTCTACTTCGACAAGGTCGCCCCGCTGTTCACCGCCCGCGGTTACGCCCTCGTCGTGCAGGACGTGCGCGGCAAGTTCCGTTCCGGGGGCCGGACCTTGCCGTTCGTACGGGAGCCCGAGGACGGCTACGACTCCATCGAGTGGATCACCCACCAGCCCTGGTCCGACGGCGTCGTGGGCATGTTCGGCGACTCCTACTACGGCTTCACGCAGTGGGCCGCCGTGGCCGCCCAGCACCCCGCGCTGCGCGCCATCGTCCCCCGGGTGACCACCGTGGACTTCAACGCGACCAGCCAGGGCGACCCGGCCGGCCCGGGGCGCCCGGTCTGGCTGGAGGGCATCGAGTACTACGCGCACCACTGGGTCGACCAGGACAGTTACGAGTACGAGCCCGACCGCTCCGTCCGCCCGGTCATCGAACAGTACGAGCAGGCGTTCCGCGCCATCGGCGCGCGCTCCGCGTGGTTCGACCTGCTCGCACCCCGCTACACGAACCTGTTCCACGCGGTGGGGCGCCACCCCTTCGACGCACGGCCCGTGCCGGTGCTGCACTGCGTCGGCTGGTTCGACAACATCGGCGTCCCGCACATGCGCGACTACACGGAACTGGCCGCCCGGCCCGGCTGGGACGCCGTGCAGTACCTCTGGGCGGGCGCGATCGACCACGAGAACTACCACCTCGGCCTCGCGCCGGCCGGGGAGGACGACGACCACGCGGTCAGCGAGGCGGCCCTCGACCGCATGCTGGCCGGCTACGCCGGTCCGGCGCTCGACTTCTTCGACGTGTTCCTCAGGGGCGTCCGCCCGGCGTCGTCGCTGCCGAAGGTGACCTGGGAACTCGGGCACGCCGGCTGGCGGACGTCGAGCACGTGGCCCCCCGCCGGGAGCGTCGAGCGCACCTTCTGGCTGGCCGCTCCGGCCGACGCGGCGGGCCCGCCGCCGGGCGGGGCGCTGGCCGAGGCCCCCGCTGCCGGCGAGAACGACGTCCGGTGGGCCTACGACCCGGACGCCCTCGTCCCGTCGCTGGTCCCCAACTCCTTCGCCCTCCTCCAGACCCACCCCGACGCCGCCGCCACGGCCGCCCGCGACGACGTCCTCGTCTTCAGCGGACCGGTGGCGTCGCAGCCGCTCGACCTGGCCGGCCCGGTCGGACTCGACCTGCGGGTCACCAGCACAGCCCCGGTGTTCGACGTCTTCGCGAAACTGCTCGACCTCGCCCCCGACGGGCGGGCCCACCTGGTCGTACGGGGCGAGGTCTCGGTCCGCGGCGGGGCCGCGCCGGAGAGCGTGCACATCGAACTCGGCCACACCGGCTACCGGTTGCGGCCGGGGCACCGGCTGGCGCTGCTGCTCGCGAGCAGCGACTACCCCATGTTCCTGCCGTCCTCCGGCACCGACGAGAACCCCTGGACCACGACGGCCCCCAAGGCCGCCACGCAGACCCTGCGCACCGGCGGCGCGGACGCGTCCCGCCTGACCGTCACGGTGCTTCCCCCGCCCTCGACGTGAGCGCCCGGTCCATCCGTACCGCCGCACGACCCCTCTCCGAAGGACCCCGCCACCGCACCAGCACTCCCCCATCAGGAGCACCGACATGCACGCTCCCCGGTCCGTCCCGGCCCTCACGGCCGTGGCCGCCCTGCTGACCCTGTCCGCCTGTACGGCGAACGGCCCGAGCCCCGCCGGCCCGGCGGCCGGTCCGCCGAAGCTGACCACCACCACACCCGCCGCCACCGGCACCCTGGACCACGTCACGTGGAACCTCCCGTTCGGTGAGCCGGCCACGCTGGACCCGGCCAAGGTCGGCGACTACTCGCCGAGCACCGTGCTGTCCAACCTCTGCGACCCCCTGCTGCGGCTGAGGCCCGACTACTCCGTCGCACCCGGCCTGGCGCGGTCCTGGCACCGGCCGGACGACAAGACGCTGGTGCTGAACCTCCGTACGGACGTGAAGTTCTGGAACGGCGCACCCATGACCGCCCGGGACGTCGTGGCCAGCCTGGAACGCCAGCGGGACCCCGCCACGCAGAGCGTCAACGTGCAGGTGATGGCCGGCGTCACCACCATTACCGCCACCGGCGACCACCGCGTGACGATACGGTCCAAGGCCCCCGACCAGCTCCTCCTGAAGTACCTCGTGAACGGCTTCGGGGCGGTCAGCGAAGCGGCGTACCTGAAGAAGGCCGGCTCCTCCTACGGCACCGCCAAGGGCGGCCTGATGTGCACTGGTCCCTTCGAGCTCACCCGCTGGAAGTCCGGTGACTCCATCACCGCCGTGCGCAACACCGCCTACTGGGACGCCGCGCTGCGGCCGAAGGCCAAGAAGCTGACGTTCAGGTTCATCACCGACAACAGCACCCTCACCAGTGCCCTCATGTCCGGCCAGATCGACGGCAGTTACGAGATCCCCTCCACGGTCGCCAGGGCGCTGCGCTCCTCCGGCGCCGGCACCGTCCACTACGGCCCCTCGGCGCAGACCGTCTTCCTCTACCCCACCGGGCCCCGCTCCCCGCTCGCCGACCGCCGCGTCGCCGACGCGCTGTCCCTCGTGCTCGACCGCGACGCCCTCGTCAAGAACGTCTTCGACGGCGCCGCGCAGCGGCAGAAGACCTTCATCCCCTCACTGGTGTGGAAGAACAGCGAGGCGGCGGACGTCTACGCGGACGCCTACGACGCGCTGCCCCCCGTACCCGACGTCGACGTGGCCGAGGCGAGGAAGCTGGTCGACCGGGCCGGACCCGGACAGCGCACCATCACCGTGGCCATGGGCGCCGGGGACCAGCAGTCGCTCCAGATCCTGACCTTCCTCCAGGCCGCGGCGAAGAAGATCGGCCTGAAGATCGTCATCAGACAGCTCCAGCCGACGCAGATGTCCGGGCTGTTCTACAACCCGGCCCTGCGCGAGGGCCTGGACGCCACCATGGTCCTGGGGTACGTCGAGATCCCCGACCCCCTGTCGTACGCGGAGATGCTCACCGCCCCCGAGTCGCCCCTGAACTGGACCCGTTACGACAACGACGAGGTGACCTCGCTGATCCGGCGGGCGAAGGCCACGCTCGACCCCCACCGGTCGGCGACGCTGTTCACGCGGGCCCAGGCCCTCTACTCCAAGGACCTGCCGGTCGTCCCGATCGTCTGTCCGTACGAGCGCCTCTTCCTCAACAAGCGGCTCAGCGGGGCTCCCGCGTCCTTCGCGTACATCAACATGCCGTGGGCCGCCCGCCTCGGCGGCACCGGTGGGGGCGGCTCATGATGTGGCGCTTCGCCGCCCGCCGCACCGCGATGCTCGCCGTGACCGCGCTCGTGGCCAGCATCGCCGTCTACGGCGCGCTGTTCGTCTCCCCCGGCGACCCGGCCACGCTGCTGATCGGCGGCGGCAAGCCCCCGAGCCCCGCGCTGCTCGACGAGATCCACCGCCAGTACCACCTCGACGATCCCTTCGCCCGGGGCTACTGGCGCTGGCTGACCGGCATGCTGCACGGCGACGCCGGCCAGTCCCTCACGTACAAGGACTCCGTCACGCACCTGATCGCCGACCGCGTCGGCAACACCGTGTTCCTCGTCGCCTACGCGGCGGTCCTGATCATCGTCCCCGGCGTCGCCCTCGGCGCGCTGGCCGCCCTGCGCGGCGGCTGGAGCGAGACGGTGGTGACCGTGGCGACCACGGCCCTCATGGCGATCCCCACGTTCGTGATGTCGGTCCTGCTGATCTGGTGGCTGTCCGTGCTGTGGGGCTGGTTCCCGGCGTACGGCGCCGGCGAGGGCTTCACCGGGCGGCTCGAACACCTCACCCTGCCCGCCCTCGCGCTCGCCGCCTCCTGGCTCGCGTACGTCGCCCAGGTCACCCGGTCCGCGGTCCGCGCCGAGCTCGGCTCGGAGCACGTCCAGACCGCGCGCGGCCGGGGCATCCCCGAACGCGTCCTCGTGCGCAAGCACGTCCTGCGCAACGCGTCGGCGCCGATCTTCTCGGTCTCCGGTGTGGCGGTGGCCGGACTGATCGCCGGGTGCTCCGTCGTCGAGCAGGCGTTCGGCGTCAACGGTATCGGCGCCCTGCTCATCCAGAGCGCGGCCAAGCAGGATCTCGCGGTGGTCCAGGCGCTGGCACTGATCACGGTGGTGGTCTTCGTCGCGGTCAGCACCCTCGTGGACGTGGTCACCGCCGCGCTCGACCACCGCGTATCGCTGGAGGGCGGCACATGAGCACGTACGAGATCGTGACGCCGGGCGGCGGGCGGGCGCGCCCCGGCCGGGTCCGCGCCCTCACCAGGGGCGACGGGACGCTGGTCGCCGCAGCCGCCGTCGTGGCCCTGGTCGTGCTGGCCGCCGTGTTCGCGCCGCTCGTCGCGCCCTACGACCCGAACGCGGTGAATCCGGCGGCCGTCTTCCAGGGCAGTTCGGCGGCGCACTGGCTCGGTACCGACGAGGCCGGGCGCGACATCCTGTCGCGGCTGCTGCACGGCGCCCGGCCCAGCCTGCTCGCTCCGGCGATCGTCGCCGTGACGGCCGGACTGGCCGGCACGGTGCTCGCGGTGACGGCGGCCTGGCTCGGCGGCTGGTACGACCGGGTCCTCTCCGGGACGCTGGGGGTCGTCTTCGGCTTCCCCGGCCTGGTCCTGGCCGTGCTCGGAGCGGCGGTCTTCGGCGCCGGACTGCACATCGCGGTGGTGACGCTGTCCGTCGCGTTCCTCCCCTACATCGCCCGTGTCGTACGCGGCGCGGCCCTGCGGGAGCGCCAACTGCCGTACGTCTCGGCGCTCCACCTGCTGGGGATGTCCGGGTGGCGCATCTGCCTGCGCCACCTCGCCCCGAACCTGCTGCCCCTGGTGCTGGTGCAGGTGACCACCTCGTTCGGCTACGCGCTGCTGGACGTCGCGGCGTTCTCCTTCATCGGTCTCGGCGCCCAGCCGCCGACCGCCGAATGGGGACTGATGGTCGCCGGCGGCGCGTCCGGCATCCTGGCCGGCCGTCCCGAACAGTCCCTGTACGCCGGTCTGGTGATCGTCGTCTTCGTCATCGCCTGCAACCTCCTCGGCGGCGGCCTGTCCCAACGGCTCCTGGGAGACCAGCGATGAACCGTCCCCGCGCCCTCCTCGAAGTCGAGGGCCTCCACGTCACCCTGCCGGTCGCGGGCCGGCCGCGTACGGTCCTCCACCGGGTCGACCTCGCACTGCCCGCGGGTTCGGCCCTGGGGCTCGTCGGCGAGTCCGGATCGGGCAAGTCGGTCACCGCCCGGTCGGTGCTGCGGCTGCTGCCCGGCGGCGCGCGCACGGGCGGAGACCTCCGGTTCGACGGCGTGTCCGTACCGGCCATGGGCGCGGCCGAACTGCGCGCACTGCGCAGCCGGGACGTCGCCATGGTCCACCAGGACCCGCGCGCGCACATCAATCCGGTCCGTACGATCGGCGACTTCCTCACCGAGGGGCTCGTCACCACCCGGGGCGTCCGCCCCCGCGAGGCCGAGGCCACCGTCACCGCCCTGCTGCGGGACGTGGGCATCCCGGACGCGCGGCGCCGCCTGCGCCAGTACCCGTCGGAGCTCTCCGGCGGCCTCCTCCAGCGCGTCATGATCGCCGCCGCGCTGGCCTGCGGGCCCCGGCTGCTGCTCGCGGACGAACCGACCACGGCGCTCGACGTCACGACCCAGGCGGAGGTGATGGCCGTCATCGACGAGAGCCGCGCCGGGCGCGGACTCGCGATGCTGTTCATCACGCACGACCTGGCCCTCGCCGCCGCCGTCTGCGACCGCGTCGCGGTCATGTACGCGGGGTCGGTGGTGGAGGAACTGCCCGCCGGACGCCTGCACACCAGCGCCCGCCACCCCTACACCCGCGCCCTGCTGGCCTCCCGCCCCGATCCCGGCGCGGACGCCCAGCCGCTGCGGGCCGTCGCGGGCAAGCCGCTGCCCGCGTACGCGGTGGGGCCGGGGTGCGCCTTCGCGCCCCGCTGCTCCCTCGCCGAGGACGTGTGCCGGACCGAGCGGCCGGAGCCACGGCCCGTGGGCGACGGCGTGGCCGCCTGCCATTTCCCCGTGCGGGTCCCGGTACCGGGCGAGAGGAGCACCGATCATGGCTGACGCGCCCCCGCCACTCGCCCTCGAAGTCACCGGGCTGCGCAAGACGTTCGGTCCGTACGTCGCTGTCGACGGCGTCGATCTGGCCGTGGAGCCGGGCGGGGCGCTGGCCGTCGTCGGGGAGTCCGGCTCGGGCAAGACGACCGTCGCCCGGATGATCACCGGTCTGGAGACACCGACGGCCGGGACCGTCCGGCTGGGCGGGCGGGGCCGGCCGGGGGGCCGGCTCCGCGCCGCCGAGCGCAGGCTCTTCGCCCGGGAGGTGCAGATGGTGTTCCAGGACCCCTACGCGTCGCTCGACCGGCACCAGCGGGTCGGCGACTGCGTCGGTGAGGTCCTCGCCCTCCACACGGACCTGCGCGGCTCGGCCCTGGACGGGAGGGTGGCCGAACTCCTCGACCAGGTCGGGCTCGACGAACGCCAGGCGGCCTCGCTGCCGCGCGCGCTGTCCGGCGGGCAGCGCCAGCGGGTCGCCGTCGCCCGGGCGCTGGCGGTCCGCCCTCGTGTCCTCGTGCTCGACGAGGCGGTGGCCGCCCTGGACGTGTCCGTCCAGGCGCAGATCCTCACCCTCCTGCGCGGCATCCGCGAACAGACGGGGGTGGCGTACCTGTTCATCACGCACGACCTCGGCATCGTGCGGCACGTCTGCGACGACATCGTCGTGATGCACCGCGGCCGTGTCGTCGAGAGGGGTTCCGCCGCCTCCGTGCTGTCCGCTCCGCAGGACCCCTACACCCGCGAACTGCTCGACTCCGTACCGCGACCGGGCTGGAAGCCTGCCCGGCGAAACCCACCGAAAGGAATGTCCCGATGACCTCCACCCCGCCGCCGGCCCCCTCCCTGTCCTTCGCCTTCGAGATCAGGGCCGAGATCGCCGAGCCGCTGCACATCGGCCACGGCGACGGCGAGCGCACCGAGTTCACCCCCATCACCGGCGGCAGCGTCGAAGGACCCCGACTGCGGGGAACCGTGCTCGCGGGGGGCGGCGACTGGTCCAGCACCCGCGGCGAGATCTGCGAACTGGAGGCCCGCTACCTCATCCGCGCCGAGGACGGCGCCGTGATCGACATCGTCAACCGCGGCTACTTCCGTGCCGGGAGCGACAGCGGCGACCAGTACGACGGTGCCCTGAAGGTGGCGGAGGCGGGCTACTACTTCCGTACGTCGCCCGTCTTCCGCACCGACGCCCCCGCGCACCGCTGGCTCGCCGAGACCGTCTTCGTGGGGCTGGCGCGGGAGGAGGACGGGGACATCGTCATCCGCCTCTACAGCGTCGACTGAGCGTCGGCCGGGCCGCCCAGCGGCCCGGCCACGCGCACCAGGAGCTCGTGCAGGGTCCGGCGCTCCCCCGGGTCGAGGGGGCCGAGCAGCTGCTCGGTGACGTGTGCGGCGTCGGCGTCGCTGTCGTGCAGGAGCCGCCGGCCGGCTTCGGTGAGGACGACGACGCGGTTGCGGCGGTCGTCCGGGTCGGGCCGCCGCTGCGCCAGCCCGAGGCGCTGGAGGTCGTCGACGAGGCCGACGACGGCGCTGGGGTCGTAGCCGAGCCGGTTGCTGAGCTCCCGCTGGCGCGCGCCCTCCACGGCGGCCAGGTAGCGCAGCACCGCGTAGTGCCGCAGGCGCAGGCCGTGCCGCGCGAGCGCGCTGTTGAACAGGCTGCCGGAACGCAGGCCGAGGCGGTAGAGGACGTACCCGGTGTCCTCCCGCAGGCCGCTCATCCAGGGTTCGTCGGTCATGTCGCTGATCGGGGGCTCCGGTGGGTGTGGCGGACGGATTTCGCCGCCCAGTTTCCCAGTTGTCACTGACGAGAACAACCATTGACGTCAGCAATGATTGCTCTTAACTTCGATTTATCGCGGTGCGTCCGTCGCACTTCTCCCTACGAAACGAGAACGCGCATGTCTGTGGATCTGACCGGCAGGGTCGCCGTGGTGACCGGCAGCGGTCGCGGGCTGGGACTCGCCTACGCCGCCGCACTGGCCCGCGCCGGGGCGGCGGTGGTCGTCAACGACGTGGACGCCGGGGCGGCCGCCCGCGCGGCGGAGGCCATCGGCTCGCAGGGCGGCCGGGCCGTCGCCGAGGCGGTCGCGGTGGGAACATCCGAGGCGGCCGAGCGCCTGGTGGGGCGCGCGGTGGAGGAGTTCGGCCGGCTGGACGTGATGGTCACCAACGCGGGCATCCTGCGCGACGGCGTGCTGTGGAAGATGACCGACGAGGACTTCGACGCCGTGATCACCACGCACCTGCGGGGGACGTTCACCTGTGCGCGCGCCGCGGCGGTGCGGATGCGGGAGCAGGGCGAGGGCGGCAGCCTGATCATGGTGGGCTCGCCCGCCGGCCAGCGCGGCAACTTCGGCCAGACCAACTACGCCGCCGCCAAGGCGGGCATCGCCGCCATGGTGCGCACCTGGTCCATGGAGCTGTCCCGTGCCCGGATCACGGTCAACGCCGTCGTGCCGGTCGCCGCCACCGCCATGACCGAGACCGTCCCCGCCTTCGCGCCCTACGTCGACGCCCTGCGGCGGGGCGAGCCGCTGCCGGACTTCCTGCGCAAGGGCGAGGGCTTCGGCACCGCCGAGGACTGCGCCGCCCTCGTGCCCTTCCTCGCCTCCGACGCCGCGCGGGAGGTCACCGGGCAGTGCGTCGGCATCGGCGGCGACCGGCTGGCGCTGTGGTCGCACCCCGCCGAGACGGCGGTGGCGTACGCGGACGGCGGCTGGACCCCGGACGGCATCGCGGCCGCGTGGGCCACCTCCCTGGGGCGCGAGCCGCAGAGCGTCGGCATCCCCGCCCCTCGGATCCCGGGAGCCTGACCATGTCCACCGCACCCACCGCGCCCATCGACCTCGCGGCCCTGACGGCGATCGACGTCCACACGCACGCGGAGGTCTCCCGGAACGGGCACGGCGCACTCAGCCCCGAGCTGTTCGACGCGTCCGAGGCGTACTTCAAGGCGCACGGGCACCGCCGCCCCACCATCGACGAGATGGCCGACCACTACCGGCGGCGCGCCATGGCCGCGGTGGTCTTCACCGTCGACGCCGAGCACGCCACGGGGCATCCGCGGATCTCCAACGAGGAGATCGCCGACAACTGCGCCGCCCACGCGGACGTCCTCATCCCCTTCGCGAGCGTCGACCCGTGGAAGGGCCGGGCCGCCGCCCGCGAGGCGCGGCGGCTGGTGGCGGATTACGGCGTACGCGGCTTCAAGTTCCACCCCAGCGTCCAGGGCTTCTTCCCGAACGACCGGATGGCCTACCCGCTGTACGAGGTCATCGAGGAGACCGGCACGATCGCCCTGTTCCACACCGGCCAGACCGGTATCGGGGCCACCGTGCCGGGGGGCGGCGGGATCCGGCTGAAGTACTCCAACCCGATGCACGTGGACGACGTGGCCGCCGACTTCCCGGAGTTGAAGATCATCCTGGCGCACCCGTCGTTCCCCTGGCAGGACGAGGCGCTGGCCGTCGCCACGCACAAGCCGGGGGTGCACATCGACCTGTCCGGCTGGTCCCCGAAGTACTTCCCCGAGGTTCTCGTGAAGTACGCCAACTCCCTGCTCCAGGACAAGGTCCTCTTCGGCTCCGACTACCCCGTGCTGACGCCCGACCGCTGGCTGGCCGACTTCGCGCGGCTGCCCGTCAAGGACGAGGTGCGGCCGAAGATCCTCAAGGACAACGCCGCCAGGCTGCTCGGACTGACCTGAACCTCCTCCCCCTGTCTCCGGCCCTTGAAGGAGCGGCCCCATGCGCAACGAGGGACTCGGGTCCTGGCCCGCACGACGGGCCCGCAAGACCCCGCACCGCCCCGCGCTCGTCCAGGACGGCGCCACCTTCACCTACGCCCGGTTGCACGAGCGCACCACCCGCCTCGCCCACGCGCTGCGCGCGCGGGGCGCCAGGCGCGGCGACCGCGTCGCGTACCTCGGCCCCAACCACCACACGTTCCTGGAGACGCTGTTCGCCGCCGGCGTCCTGGGCTGCGTCTTCGTCCCGCTGAACACCAGACTGGCCGCCGCCGAGATCGACTACCAGCTGCGCGACAGCGGCGCCCGCTTCCTCGTGCACGCGCCCGGCCACCACGACGTGGTGACCGCCCTGGACGCGGGCCGGCCGGACACCGTGGTGACCGTCGGCCAGGACTACGAAGCCTGGCTCGACGGGGCCGACGACACGCCCTTCGACGAACCGGTCGGCGGCGACGACCTCTGTCTGATCATGTACACCTCCGGCACCACGGGCCGGCCCAAGGGCGCCATGCTCACGCACGCGAACCTGACCTGGAATGCGGTCAACGTCCTCGTGGACCACGACCTGACCGCGGGGGAACGCGCCCTGGTGGCCGCCCCGCTCTTCCACGCCGCCGGGCTCGGCATGCTCGCCCTGCCCGTCCTGCTCAAGGGCGGCACCTGCGTCCTGGCCGGCCGCTTCGACCCGGCACAGGCCCTGCGGACCATCGCCGAGCAGCGCATCACCTTCATGTTCGGGGTGCCGACGATGTTCGACCTCATGAGCCGCCGGCCGGGCTGGGAGTCGGCCGACCTCAGCTCCCTGCGCCTGCTCACCTGCGGCGGCGCCCCCGTGCCGATTCCGCTCATCCGTACGTACGAGCGGCGGGGCCTGACCTTCCAGCAGGGGTACGGCATGACGGAGGCGGCCCCCGGTGTCCTGTTCCTGGACGCCGAACACGCCGTCTCCAAGGCGGGTTCTGCGGGTGTCCCGCACTTCTTCAGCGATGTCAGGGTGGTCCGCCCCGACTTCACCGAGACCGACGCGGGTGAAGTGGGGGAGGTCGTGGTGCGCGGCCCGCACGTGAGCCCCGGCTACTGGGGGCTGCCCGAAGCGGGCGCCGCCGCGTTCACCGACGGCTGGCTCCGCAGCGGCGACGCCGCCCGCCGGGACGCCGACGGCTGCGTCACCATCGCCGACCGCATCAAGGACATGTACATCTCCGGCGGCGAGAACGTCTACCCCGCCGAGGTGGAGAGCGCCCTGCTGGCGCACCCCGCGATCGCGGAGTGCGCCGTGGTCGGCGTGCCCGACCCCAAGTGGGGCGAGGCGGGTC
The DNA here is from genome assembly GCF_053610585.1 of Streptomyces sp. NPDC054887. Taxonomy (NCBI): domain Bacteria; kingdom Bacillati; phylum Actinomycetota; class Actinomycetes; order Kitasatosporales; family Streptomycetaceae; genus Streptomyces; species Streptomyces sp. NPDC054887. Next base: position 127,306 of record NZ_JBSGYQ010000006.1, read on the forward strand.
TCGCCGTGATCGTCCCCCACCCGGGCGCCCGGCCGGACCCGGACGGCGTACGGGAATTCCTGGCCGGCTCCCTGGCCAAGTACAAGATCCCCCAACGGGTGGTGGTCGCGGACGCACTGCCCCGCACCGCCTCCGGAAAGCTCCTCAAGCACCCCCTGCGCACCCAGTACGGACCCGACTCCCCGCCCCGCACCGCACGAGAGGAACAGCGATGACCATCACCGTCGACAGCCTGGACGAGCTGAGGGCCCTGGCCGGCAGCGACCTGGGCACCAGCGCGTGGACCGCCGTCACCCAGGACCGGATCAACACCTTCGCCGACGCCACGGACGACCACCAGTGGATCCACGTCGACCCCCGGCGGGCACAGAAGGGTCCGTTCGGCGCCCCCGTCGCCCACGGCTACCTCACGCTGTCGCTCTTCATCCCCCTGTTCACCGGCCTCCTCGACGTCCGGGGCGTCAGCACCAAGGTCAACTACGGCCTCAACAAGGTCCGCTTCCCCGCGCCGGTCACCGCCGGCTCCCGCATACGCCTCGCCGCCCGTCTCACCGACGTGACCGACGTTCCCGGCGGCGTGCAGATCACCGTCGACGGGGCGATCGAGATCGAGGGCGGGGCCAAACCGGCCGCGGTGCTCCAGAGCCTGTCCCGCTTCTACGCCTGACGCCCCACGCCCACGGCCACGGACCGGCGCCGGAAGCGGCGCCGGCCGGTGTCACGCGCGGCCGGGTTCGGAGGGCTTCCGGCGGGCCTCCGCCTCCGCCTCCGGTGCGTACGCCGCGCAGTCGGGATTGCGGCAGGGGCCCGGGCGCCAGACGGGCACGAAGACCCCGAGGGACTTGTGCCGTTGAATCTCGGACGTGACGGGATGCTTGCAGACCGGACAGACGTGCCGGGCCCGCGTTTCGGTCTCACGCTCATTGCTGCCCATGCCTCCACGGTATGCCCGCCTCCGCGAATAGGACAGACCGGCACATCTAACCCAGCGACTTGTCCCGCCACCGCACGAACAGACTCTCCGCGTCACCGGTGTACGACCAGGGGACGCGGGTCGCCCGGTTGTCCAGCAGGCGGAAGACCGCCGGGGCCTCCTCCGCCATGCCGGCCTGCACCAGACCGTGGACCAGGCAGTTGAGATCGGCGACGTCCTGGGCCAGCGGGACGGTCCGGTGGCCGATCCACTTCTCCAGGGCGGTCCGCAGGTCCCAGCGCGCCCGCTCCCCGTTCCAGTGGAAGGCCAGTCCGATCGACGTCCTGCCGCCGTCCTCCGTCTGCCTGCGGTACTGCTCCGCACGCGCTGTCTGCGGCAGGATCGCGAGCGGCGAGCCGGCGGGCGCGTACGACGCCGCCTCCCAGGCGAAGTTGTTCGCCTCGCCGTGCGAGCCGTGCCAGCGGTCGGAGAGGTAGCGCAGCGCCTGGTGGTGGCCCTCCCGGTGGTACGGGTCGCGGTCCCTCAGCTCCTTCCACCAGTGGCCCATGTTCGGGTCGCCGCCCTCGTACAGCCGGCCGAGCGCGACCAGCGAGACGTACGGGTGCGGGTCGTCGGGGGCCAGGTCGGACGCCTGGAGGCACATCCGGGCCGCCCGGTCCAGGCCGTCCCTGCCGGGCGGCGTCCCGGCCCGCGCCCCGGCGAACATCCGCATCACCTCGGTCTCGGCGCGCAGCACGGCCGCGTCCGGGTTCGCCGGGTCACCGGCGTGCCAGACGTCCACGGTGCGCCGGTTCGCCGCCGCGTCGGCGAGCAGGCGGATGCGGTGGGTGCGGCGGTCCCAGTCGTCGCGGGGGTGGTCGGCGAGCAGGTCGCGGGCGCCCTCCCAGCGGCCCATCACCATGTCCTGGCAGCCCTCGGCGAGGGCCCGGTCACCGTACGCGGGGTCGTACAGCGGTGCTCCGGAGCGGCGGCGAAGCCAGGCTGGCATGGACGGGTCCCCCATCGGGTCGGAAGGCCGGACGGCCGGGCGCGGTCAGAAGTCGCTGAGGATCTCGTCCCCGCGACGGGCGTCCGCCGGCACCGGGTGCTGCCCCGCCGCTCCGTACAACTCGTCCGCCGCCCGCGCCCGCTCGGGGTCCAGGGGCCTCGGCCGGTAGTACGGGCTGCCCCGGAACCAGGACAACAGCATGGGCACCACGCCGAGGCCCAGGGCGCCGAGGCCGATGGCGAGGGCGCCGGCGCTCAGCTCCGGGAGCGACCGCGCGAAGATCCAGATCATGAAGAGCGCCCCGCCGAGCGGCCACAGCCCGATGAAGACCAGGTTGCCCACGGACCGGAACAGCACCTTGCGGTGGGCCACGACGGCCGAGAGTCCGGCGAGCGCGTAGTAGAACGCGATGTGCAGGCCGATGCCGCCGACCGCGTCCTCGACGAACCGGGCGCCGGACCCCGCGGTGACGGAGACGAGGATGAGCAGCAGCGCGACCAGCGCCACGGCGCCCGTGGCCACCCAGGGCGTCTGCCACGTGCGGTGCGTACGGGCGAACACCGCCGGGACGGTGCGGTCGCGTCCCATGGCGAAGAGCGTCCGGGTGGCCTGGAGGAGCGTCGTCTCCAGGGTCGCGATCATGGAAAGCATCACCGCGAGCACGAGCAGCCTGCCGCCCGGGCCCGGCCACACGGCCTCGCCGAGAACGGTGAGGAACCCGCCGGGGTCGTCCCGCACGGCGTCCGTGCCGATGCGGACGTTGGCGGCGACGGTGAAGACCACGAAGACGGCGAGGGACACCAGTACGCCGATGACCCCGCCGAGACCGAAGCCGCGACGGCTGCCGCGGGTCTCCTCGCTGAGGTTGCTGGTCACGTCCCAGCCCCAGTAGCTGACACCGGCGACGAGGGCGCCCGCCACGAAGGTGTGCGAGTCGTCGAAGTGGCCGAAACCGAACCAGGAGAGCGAGAAGTCCGCGACGTTGCCGTCCTGGACCAGGGCGAGGACGGCGAACAGCAGGAGCAGTCCGAGCTGCGTGCCGGTGAGAACGGTCCTGGCGTGCGGGCTGATCCGCGCCCCGAGGGCGGCGACGAGCGCCATGACCAGGAACCAGCCGACCCCCACGGCGGTGGCCGGGCCGGTGCGCCCGGCCAGGTCGGGGTCGATGAGCGCGAGCGTGGCCGTGCCCGCGGGCAGGGTGGCGGAGACGAGGAAGACGGTCGTGGCCACGACCAGCGCCCAGCCGCTCAGGAAGCCGAGGAACGGGTGGAGGGCACGGGCCGCCCAGGTGTAGGTGGCTCCGGCGTTGACTTCCAGCCGTCCCAGGTGCCGGAAGGCCAGCGCGATGCCGATCATGGGGATCGCGCAGTACAGGAGCACGGCCGGACCCGCGACGCCCACCGCGAGCACGAGCGCCGGGATGGTGGCCGCCACCGTGTAGGCGGGGCCGCAGCCCGCGACCGCCATGACCACGGAGTCGAACGTGCCCAGGGCGCCCGCCCGCAGGCCGCCCCCCTCGCTCTTGCTCAACGGTCGCGCCTTTCCGGTGACGTACGTGCGGTATCTGCCTCGGGCAGGAGACAGATAGTGCCCGTGATCACCGGGTCGACACAAGGGGTTCGGTGCGGATTCTTTCGAATCTTCGGAGTGAAGTAGACGAAATAGTCCGCACCGGCGGACTAGACCTGCGGATTTCGTTGCGGCGCGGTCGGCGTACCGACGGCGGCTCAGCGGCCCGTCGCGACGCCCTCGCTGCCGCGTCCCGGCATCCGGTTCTCCGGCGGCATGATCGCCGGATGCGCGAGCCGGACCAGTTCCAGCGCCTGCTCGGGGAACCAGACGCCCGCCTTCGGGTCGACCGTGCCGCGCTCCGGGTCCTTGGGGCCCTTGGTGCCGCGCAGGCACGCGCCGTCGGACTCCCCGGGTGTCTTGATCCAGAGGTTGCCGTCGTTGAGCGGATCGCCGGTACGGGTCGTCGGGCGGGCGCCGAGCCCGCGCCCCGGCGGGTTGCACCAGTCCTGCGCGTCGCGGTACTTGCCGGCGGGCGGGGTCCACGGGCCCTGCCCGTTGCGGCTGGTGTCGGTGACGAAGTGCTTCATCCGGCCCGGGTCGAGCGGTACGTGGCGCTCCAGCCAGCGCCGGGCGTCGGCGCGCTTCCACTTCTGGGTGGGGCAGGCCGATGCCTTGCCGCCCTTGTCGACGTGGGCGAGGCAGGACGAGATGAGCCTGCCGTACCAGGAGTTGGCCTCGTCGGTTCCGTAGTTGGAGACGTTCACGGCGAAGCCCGTGGCGTGCGCGACCCCGCCCTTGATCAGCCGGGGCACGATGCTGTCCACGGTGTGCCAGGCCGGATGTCCGGCGTCGACGTACACCTTGGTGCGGGGCAGGGTGCCGAGGGTGGTGACCGCTTCGGTGACCTGGGCGTAGCGTGCGGCGGTCCTGGCGGCCTTGACGCGCTTCGCCTCCTTCGGGTCCTTTCCGCCCCCGGTGTCCTTCGCGTCGCCGTCCGGGCAGTCGGCCGGCACCAGCGCCAGCGCGTCCGGTTCGATCACGACCAGCGCGCGACCGCGGCCGATGGCCTCGGCCACCGCGCCGACCCAGGCGCGGTAGGCGGTCGAGTCGCGCAGGCCGCCCGCCGAGTACAGGGAGCAGTCGCGGCCGGGGACGTTGTAGAGCACCAGCGTGGGCGTCGTGCCGCGGCGGGCGGCGTCGCGCACGACGCGGCGGGTCTCCTTGCGGACCTCGTCCGGCGTGCGGCCCGCCAGCCAGACGGCGTGCGGGGTACGGGCCATGGCCCGCAGCCCGGCGGCCTCGCGCGACTGCTTCGCCCCCTCCAGTTCGTCGGCCTGGCGGTACGCCGCCGGGTTGGCCCGGGGGGCGTAGAGGCCGGTGGTGACGGCGTCGACCGGGTCCTCGGTGGCGAGGGCCGGCGACGAGCCGGCGAGCAGCGCCGACGCGAGGCCGGCGGTCACGGCGAGCGGCAGGGCGGGGTGGGGGAACGGTCGTCTGTGGGGCACGGTTCACTCCTGGATCGCGGGCGCGCCGGGCACGGTGGGAGCGCTCCCACAGCAGTCGGGCGCGGCCTCGTCGAATGCGACGGTTCGAGAACGGGATCCGGTCGTCCGGACGCGGCGCGCACCGGGATCGGCCGGAAGGGCGTGGGGGCGGGGCCGCGTCGCTAAGCGGGTCGCGGGCCGCCCGGCCGGGGAACCACGGTGCGTATGAGCAGGAAGAGGCCCGCCCCGGCCGCGTACCAGAACAGGTCGGGCGCGTTGAAGGTCGAGCCGAGTACGAGCCGCGCCGGGGCGCTGCGCTCGGCGAGCGCCGCGGGTACGCCGGTGAGCTGGGCGCATTCGACGGCCCAGCTCAGCGCGAGACCGACACCGGCGGCCGTCCGCGCCCGGCAGGCGGGCGCGAGCAGGACGACGAGCGTGCACAGGAGGACGGTGTAGAGCGCGTCCCCCGCGTACGCGGCGAAGTCGCCGTGCGCGGCGCTCCGGACGCCGAGCCCGGCGCACACGGTCGCGCCGGCGGCCAGGGCCGCCGGGACGCGCGTACGCCGAAGGTCACTCACGGCGGACACTGTACGTCCGCACCGCCGTCAGGCGACGGAACCTATCCGTCCGGCCGGCGCCGCGGGACCCTCGTGGTGGATCGGGGTGTGCGCGCCGGTGAGGGACACGCCGCTGCCGCCGCGCCGGGCCGCCACGATCTCCGCGGCGATGGACAGCGCGGTCTCCTCGGGCGTGCGCGCGCCGAGGTCGAGGCCGATGGGGCTGCGCAGCCTGGCGAGTTCGAGTTCCGAGACGCCCACGTCCCGCAGCCGCCGGTTGCGGTCCTCGTGCGTGCGGCGGGAGCCCATCGCGCCGACGTACGCGACCGGGAGGCGCAGCGCCTGCTCCAGAAGGGGTACGTCGAACTTCGCGTCGTGGGTGAGGACGCAGAGCACCGTACGGCCGTCGGTCTCGGTCGACTCCAGGTAGCGGTGCGGCCAGTCGACGACGATCTCGTCCGCCTCGGGGAAGCGCGCGGCGGTGGCGAAGACGGGCCGCGCGTCGCACACGGTCACGTGGTAGTCGAGGAACTTGCCGACGCGCACCAGCGCGGAGGCGAAGTCGATGGCGCCGAAGACGATCATGCGCGGTGCGGGGACGCTCGACTCGACGAGGAGCGTCAGGGGGCGGCCGCAGCGCGAGCCGTCCTCGCCGATGAGGACGGTGCCGGTGCGTCCGGCGTCGAGCATGGCACGGGCCTCGCCCGCCGCCGTGCGGTCCAGCTCGGGGTGCCCGCCGAGGGCGCCCACGTACGAACCGTCGGGGCGGACGAGCAGGGCGCGGCCCATGACGTCGGCCGGCCCGTCGGTGATCCGCGCGACCGCCGCCGCATCCCCACATGCGGCGGTGGCCAGCGCTGCCGCGAACACCTCCCCGCCGGGAGAGTCCGCGCGTACCGGGGCGACGAGGATGTCGATCACGCCGCCGCAGGTCAGGCCCACTGCGAACGCGTCCTCGTCGCTGTACCCGAAGCTCTCCAGGACGGTCTCGCCGTCCTCGAGGGCCTGCCGGCACAGGTCGTACACCGCGCCCTCCACACACCCGCCCGAGACAGAACCGATCGCCGTGCCTTCGGAGTCGACCGCGAGGGCCGCTCCCGGCTGCCGGGGCGAACTGCCGTGCGTCGCCACGACCGTGGCCACGGCGAAGTCACGACCCTGCTCGACCCACCGGTTGAGTTCTTCGGCGATGTCCAGCATGACTGTCTCCTTACGGTGTGTGGAGGGCGGGCCCGGGGTTAACCGACGCCGAGCCAGGACTCGATGGGGTGGATCGCGAAGTACACGATGAAGATCGCGGTCAGGCCCCACATGAAGGCGCTCACCTCGCGGGCCTTGCCCTGCGCCACCTTGATGACGACGAAGGAGATGACACCGGCGGCCACACCCGTGGTGATGGTGTACGTGAACGGCATCAGGACCACGGTGAGGAACACCGGGATGGCGACGGCGCGGTCGCTCCAGTCGACGTGCCGGGCGTTCTGCATCATCATCGCGCCGATGACCACCAGGGCCGCGGCAGCGACTTCCTGGGGCACGATCGCGGTGAGCGGGGTGAAGAAGAGGCAGGCCGCGAAGAACGCGCCGGTGACCACGGAGGCGAGACCCGTACGGGCGCCCTCGCCGACGCCGGTCGCCGACTCGACGAAGACGGTCTGGCCGGAGCCGCCGACCCCGCCGCCGATGACGCCGCCGGCGCCGTCGATGAACAGCGCCTTGGACAGGCCCGGCATGCGGCCCTTGTCGTCGGCGAGCTTGGCCTCGCTGCCGACACCGATGATGGTGGCCATGGCGTCGAAGAAGCCGGCCAGCACCAGGGTGAAGACGATCATGGTGACGGTGATGTAGCCGACGTCGCCGAGGCCGCTGAAGGACACGTCGCCGATGAGCGAGAAGTCCGGTGCCGAGACCGCGCTGCCTTCGAGCTCCGGGGCGCCGGAGAACCAGGCCTTGCCGGGGATGTCGGCGATCGCGTTGAGGATGGCCGCGATGACGGTGCCGGCGACGATGCCGATCAGGATGGCGCCGGGGATGTTGCGGGCCTGAAGGGCGAAGATGAGCAGCAGCGTGACGGCGAAGATCAGGACGGGCCAGCCGGCCAGTTCGCCCGCCGGGCCGAGGGACACGGGGCCGCCGCCGGGAGCGGGGTTCTCGTGCACGAATCCGGCCTTGACCAGGCCGATCAGCGCGATGAACAGGCCGATGCCCATGGTGATGCCGTGCTTGAGGGCGAGCGGGATCGCGTTCATGATCAGCTCGCGGAGACCGGTGACCACCAGGAGGCAGATCACCGCGCCGTAGGCCACGCACATGGCCATGGCCTGCGGCCAGGTCATGACCTGGATGACCTGCGAGGCGAGCACACCGGAGACGCTGAGACCGGCCGCGAGAGCCAGCGGGACCTTGCCCCAGAAGCCCATGAGCAGGGTGGTCGCGGCAGCGGCGAGAGCAGTCGCGGTGATGAGGGCGGGCTGGCTGAGGACATTGCCCGCCACGTCCTTGCCGCCGAGGATCAGCGGGTTGAGCAGGAGGATGTACGCCATCGCCATGAAGGTGGTGATGCCGCCGCGGACCTCCGTCGCGACGGTGGATCCTCTGTCGGTTATGTGGAAGTACCGGTCGAGCCAGGACCGGCCGGCGGGCTGGCGCGTACCCGCGCCGGCGTCTTCCGCCGTGGTCGTCGGCTCTGTGGACTGCTGGGTCATGGTGCCTGTCTCCCAAGGTTCAAAGGGGCACCCGCATGGAGATTGGAAACGCGGGATTTGGGATGCTGCGAGGGCTGCACGACCCGGGGGACGGCCCGAGACGAACGGGGGTTTTCCTGGGGTGATGCGGTGAGCGGTGTTGCGGTGAGCGGTTGGGGAACCGATGGTGCTTTGACCGCGAGCGGTGCGGTGTTTGGAAGGCCCCGGGCGGTGTCGGGCGGGGAAGTGTGACGTTCCTTGGAGGCACGGCACCGCCCGGGGAGCATGCGGTGGAACTCGGTGGGGATCAGGTACCGGTGAGGTGCTCGGGCCGCACCGGCGTCCTGTTGAGTTCCAGACCCGTCGCGTTCCGGATCGCCGCGAGGACGGCCGGGGTCGACGAGAGTGTGGGGGCCTCGCCGATGCCGCGCAGACCGTACGGCGCGTGTTCATCGGCCAGTTCGAGCACGTCGACGGGGATGGTCGGCGTGTCGAGGATGGTGGGGATCAGGTAGTCCGTGAAGGAGGGGTTGCGCACCTTCGCGGTCTTCGGGTCGACGATGATCTCCTCCATGACCGCGACGCCCAGGCCCTGGGTGGTGCCACCCTGGATCTGGCCGACGACGGACAGCGGGTTGAGCGCCTTGCCGACGTCCTGCGCGCAGGCCAGCTCGATGACCTTCACCAGGCCGAGCTCGGTGTCCACCTCGACGACCGCGCGGTGCGCGGCGAACGAGTACTGGACGTGGCCGTTGCCCTGTCCGGTCCGCAGGTCGAACGCCTCGGTGGGCCGGTGGCGCCACTCCAGCTCCAGGTCGACCGCCTCGTCCTCCAGTACGTCGACCAGGTCGGCCAGCACCTCGCCGCCGTCGGTGACGACCTTGCCGCCTTCGAGCAGCAGCTCGGCGGTGGCCCAGGCGGGGTGGTAGGAGCCGAACTTCGCGCGGCCGATCTCCAGGACCTTCTCGCGGACGTTCTCGCAGGTGTTCTTGACCGCGCCGCCCGTGACGTAGGTCTGGCGGGACGCGGACGTGGAGCCCGCCGATCCGACCTGGGTGTCGGCCGGGTTGATGGTCACCTGTGCGACGCCCAGCTCGGTACGGGCGATCTGCGCGTGGACGGTGACGCCGCCCTGGCCGACCTCCGCCATCGCGGTGTGCACGGTGGCGACCGGCTCGCCGTTGATGACCTCCATCCGCACACGGGCGGTGGAGTAGTCGTCGAAGCCCTCGGAGAAGCCGACGTTCTTGATGCCGACCGCGTAGCCGACACCGCGTACGACGCCTTCGCCGTGCGTGGTGTTCGACAGACCGCCGGGCAGGGCGCGTACGTCGGCCTGCTCGCCGGCGGCCAGCCACTGCTGCTCGGGCGGCAGCGGCATGGCCTTGACGCGGCGCAGCAGCTCGGCGACGGGCGCCGGCGAGTCGCACGGCTGGCCGGTGGGCAGGAGCGTGCCCTGCTCCATGGCGTTGAGCCTGCGGAACTCCACCGGGTCCATGTCGAGCTTCGCCGCGAGCTTGTCCATCTGCGCCTCGTACGCGAAGCACGCCTGGACCGCGCCGAAGCCGCGCATGGCGCCGCAGGGCGGGTTGTTCGTGTAGAGCGCGATGGCCTCGATGTCGACGTTGTCGATGACGTACGGGCCGGCGCTCAGCGACGAGGCGTTGCCGACGACCGCCGGGGAGGCCGACGCGTAGGCGCCGCCGTCCAGGACGATCCGGCACTTCATGTGCGTGAGCTTGCCGTCCTTGGTCGCGCCGTGCTCGTACCAGAGCTTCGCCGGGTGGCGGTGCACGTGGCCGAAGAAGGACTCGAACCGGTTGTAGACGATCTTGACCGGCTTGCCGGTGCGCAGGGCGAGCAGGCACGCGTGGATCTGCATCGAGATGTCCTCGCGGCCGCCGAAGGCGCCGCCGACGCCGGAGAGCGTCATGCGGACCTTCTCCTCGGGCAGGCCGAGGACGGGGGCGATCTGCTTGAGGTCCGAGTGCAGCCACTGGGTGGCGACGTACAGGTCCACGCCGCCGTCCTCGCCGGGTACGGCCATGCCGGACTCGGGGCCGAGGAACGCCTGGTCCTGCATGCCGAAGACGTACTCGCCGGAGACGATGACGTCGGCCCGCTTGGCGGCCTCGTCGGCGTTGCCGCGGACGATCGGCTGGCGGTGCACGATGTTCGGGTGCGGGACGTGACCGATGTGGTGGTCGTCGCGGCCCTCGTGGATCAGCAGCGCGTCGGGCGCGGTGGCCGAGGCCTCGTCGGTGATGACGGGCAGTTCGACGTAGTCGACCTTGATCTTGGCGGCGGCGCGGCGCGCCGTCTCCGGGTGGTCGGCGGCGACGATGGCGACCGGCTCGCCGTGGTGGCGGACCTTGCCGTGGGCGAGGACCGGGGTGTCCTGGATCTCCAGGCCGTAGTTCTTGACGTCCGTCGGGAGGTCCTCGTACGTCAGCACGGCGTAGACGCCGGACATGGCGAGCGCCTCGGACGTGTCGATCGACCGGATCTCGGCGTGCGCCGTGGTCGAGCGGAGCGTGTAGCCCCAGAGCATGTCCTCGTGCCACATGTCCGAGGAGTACGCGAACTCGCCGGTGACCTTCAGGGTGCCGTCGGGGCGCAGCGTCGACTCGCCGATGCCGCCCTTGGTCTTCGACCCCTGGTTGATGCTGGTGGGGGTGCCTGTGACGCCCATGATCAGACCGCGCCTTCCTGGAGTCCCTGGCGGTCCTGGCGGGCGGCCGCCAGGCGCACCGCGTCCAGGATCTTCTCGTAACCGGTGCAGCGGCACAGGTTGCCCGAGAGCGCCTCGCGGATGTCCGAGTCGGACGGCTCGGCGTTGCGCTCCAGGAGCTCGTCGGCCGCGACCAGCAGACCCGGGGTGCAGAAACCGCACTGCACGGCACCGGCGTCGATGAACGCCTGCTGGATCGGGGCCAGCTCCGTGCCCTCGCCGGTCTGCGAGTCGGTCCCCTTGGCCTGCCACTGCTGGGCCGCCTGGAGCGACGTACCGCCGCCGCAGGCGCCGCTCGCGCAGCCCTCTTCGCGCTGCTTGGCGAAGTCGGCGAGGCCCTCGACCGTGACGACCTCGCGGCCCTCGACCTGGCCGGCGGCGACGAGGCAGGCGCAGACGGGGACGCCGTCGAGGCGGACCGTACAGGAGCCGCACTCGCCCTGCTCGCACGCGTTCTTGGAGCCGGGCAGGCCCATGCGCTCGCGCAGGACGTAGAGCAGGCTCTCGCCCTCCCAGACGTCGTCCGCTTCCTGCTTACGGCCGTTGACCGTGAAATTGACGCGCATTGCTATGCAGCTCCTTCAAGCGTGCGGCCGGTGCCGCGGTACTGCTCCCAGGTCCAGCCCAGCGTGCGGCGGGCCATGATCCCGACCGCGTGGCGGCGGTACTTCGCGGTGCCGCGCACGTCGTCGATCGGGTTGCAGGCGCCGGAGGCCAGCTCCGCGAACTGCTTGGCGATCGAGGGGGTGATGATCTTCCCGCTCTCCCAGAACCCGCCCTCTTCGAGCGCGGCGTTCAGGAAGTCCTCGGCGGCGCGGGCGCGCAGCGGGGTCGGGGCGGCCGAACCGATGCCCGTCTTGACCGTGCGCGTCTCGGGGTGCAGCGCGATGCCGAAGGCGCAGACCGCGATGACCATGGCGTTGCGGGTGCCCACCTTGGAGAACTGCTGGGGGCCGTCGGCCTTCTTGATGTGGACGCGCTTGATCAGCTCGTCCGGCTCCAGCGCGTTGCGCTTCACCCCGGTGTAGAACTCCTCGACCGGGATGAGGCGCGTGCCGCGCACCGACTCCGCCTCGACCTCGGCGCCCGCGGACAGCAGGGCCGGGTGCGAGTCACCGGCCGGGGAGGCGGCGCCGAGGTTTCCGCCGACGGAGCCGCGGTTGCGGATCTGGGGCGACCCGACGGTGTGGGCGGCGAGCGCGAGGCCCGGCAGTTCCGCCCGGAGGTGGTCCATGATCTGGGTGTACGGGACGGAGGCACCGAGCTGCACCGTCTCCTCCCCGACCTCCCACTCGCGCAGTTCGCCGATGCGGTTCAGGTCCAGGAGGTACTCGGGGCGGCGGTGGTCGAAGTTGATCTCGACCATGACATCTGTGCCGCCCGCGATGGGTACAGCCGTGGGGTGCTCGGCCTTGGCGGCGAGCGCCTCCTCCCAGCTGGCGGGGCGAAGGAAGTCCATGAGGCTCTCTTCTTCTCAATCGGGTGGTTCGCGTATCGCTGGGGCTGGAGACGGCCAACCGCCTGCTGTCGACCTGGTTCTTCTGAGCCGGTCCGCGTCGCTCTGGGGCGTTCATCTGCTGTTCACGTGGCTTGGCCCAAGTACACCGCCGGGGCTCCGCCTGGTGCAGTCACCGAAACCATGAAGGAGTTGGCTGGTGGCCGCTCACGTCTTGTAGATTCGAACGAAAGGCGAAGCTCAGTTGCCTCAACGCTTTCCTCCGGAAACAACAAGCACCCGTGCTTGATCCGCCCCCACCATCCATCCACACCAAGAGACAGATCGGCGGCGAACACCCATGCGGCTGCGCGCACTGCTCGAAACCGACGCGCTGGGCCTGCGGCTGCTCGGCGGCGAGGACGAACTGGACCGCACCGTGCGCGGTGTGATGACCACCGACCTGCGGGACCCCAGCCGCTATCTGTCCGGCGGTGAGCTGGTGCTCACCGGCCTGGCCTGGCGGCGGGACGCCCACGACTCCGAACCGTTCGTGCGCATCCTGGCGAGCGCGGGCGTCGTCGGCCTCGCGGCGGGCGAGGCCGAGCTCGGCGCGATCCCGGGCGACCTGGTCGAGGCCTGCGTACGCCACCGGCTGCCGCTCTTCGCGGTCAGCGAGGCCGTCGCCTTCGCGACCATCACCGAGCACGTGGTGCGCCAGGTGTCCGGCGAGCGGGCCGGCGACCTGGCGGCGGTCGTCGACCGGCACCGCAGGCTGATGACCTCCGGGCCGACGGGCGGCGGCCCCGAGGTGGTCCTCGACCTGCTGACGTCCGACCTGGACCTGCGCGCCTGGGTGCTCTCGCCCACCGGACGGCAGATCGCGGGCGCGGGCGATCCGCTGCCGCCGGCCGTGGGGCCCGTCCTCGCGGGCGAGCACCTGGCCGCGAGCCGTACGGGGCGCCGGGCGCCGCACCGGGCCGCCGTGCACGGCACGACGTACTCGCTCTTCCCGATCAGGAGCGGCGGGCGCGCCGCCGTGGCCGCCTCCCGCGACGTGCGCGAGAGCGTGCTGTCGGACTGGCTGCTGGCGGTGGAGGCGGACGCGGGCGACTGGCCCGCCGCCCGTTTGGACCTGCTGCAAGGAGTGACGCAGCTGATCGCCGTCGAACGCGACCGGCGCGACGCGGCGCGCACGGTCCGCCGCCGCCTCGCCCAGGAGGTCCTGGAGCTGGTGCAGACGGGCGCCGCCCCCGCCGAGATCGCCGCCCGCCTGCGGGTGGCCGCGCCGGTGCTGCTGCCGGGCCTGGGCTCGGCGCCGCACTGGCAGGTCGTCGTGGCGCGGGTCGACTGGCTGGAAGCCGGTCCTGGCGCGGCCGGCGGGCCGGCCGGCTCGGCCGCCGCCATCCAGGCCGGGCCCGTGGCCCAGACGCTGTTGGAGGAAATACTGATCGACCCGGCGGTGGCCGGATCCGACTCCTCGGACCGCATCGCGGTGGCCCACGCGGGCGACGAGGCGATCGCGCTCGTACCGCTGCCGGCGGTGACGGCGGACGGCGACGGCGAGAGCGCCGAGGACGGCCCCGCTCCGGCCGCCCGTACGGGACTGCACGCCGACGTGCTCCTGGAGGCCGTGCGCGAGCCGCTGTCCGGCGGCCTCGCCGACGACGGGCGGCTGACACTGGGTGTCAGCGCCGCCGTGCACTCGGCCGAGGGGTTGCGCGGGGCGCTGGAGGAGGCCCGGCACGCCCGCCGGGTGGCGGCCGCCCGGCCCGGCCGGGTCTGCGCGGCGGGCCACCACGAGCTGGCGTCCCACGTGCTGCTGCTGCCGTTCGTGCCGGACGACGTGCGCCGGGCGTTCACCGCGCGCCTGCTCGATCCGCTCCGGGACTACGACCGGCGCCACCGGGCGGAACTCATCCCCACCCTCGAGGCGTTCCTCGACTGCGACGGTTCGTGGACGCGCTGCGCGGCCCGGCTGCATCTGCACGTGAACACCCTGCGCTACCGGGTGGGCCGGATCGAGCAACTGACGGGTCGTGACCTGTCGCGTCTGGAGGACAAGCTGGACTTCTTCCTCGCTCTGAGGATGAGCTAGCACGGACGGCGGGGGCTCATCGGCGGTGCCGGGCAGGGATCATTTCCGGCCAGGGAGCTCACCGGAGCCGGAGCCGGGGAGCCGCACGCCGGGCGGGGGCGCCGCCGAGCCGCGCACGCCGCCGCGACGCCGGCCGGGGTCACCCGCACGTATGACGGTCCACCGGGCGGGCCTCCCCCGGGCGGTGGTACCGAAGGCGCCCCCCGCGACGGTTGGGGCGACCCCGCCCGGGCCGTGGTCCCCGGCAGGGGCCTGCCCCGACGGGGGCGATTGTGAATTCGTTCACCAGAGGTCTTGGCCCGGAGTGCCAATCCGTGCTGAGATTCGCCCACTGGGCACGAGCGACAATCACGGTTCGACCGATCACGGCTCCATCACTCACAGCTCAATGACGTGCTGCTCGGGGAGGGCAATGTGGCGCATCCCGCCATGTCTGGTTCTGGTACGACGGCAGGGGACGGAAGCCCACTCCAGACCGCGGTATGGCGGCTGCGCTCGCGCGGCTGCTGGACCGACGCCGCGGCCCTGCTGGAACCGCATGGGGACGACGGCCCGAGACCGGCGGTCGCGCTCCAGCGGGCGTCGCTGCTCGTGGAGCGCTGCCTCTTCACGGAACACGGCTGGGCGGAGGCGGAGGACGCCCTGCGTACGGCGGAGGCGGTGGCCAGGACCGACGACGAGCGGGGCGCGGCGGCGTGCGAGCGCGGCCAGCTGGCGTACGCGTCGACGGTGCTCGGGGCCCGCGACCGCGCGGACGAGGCGCGCTCCGCGCTCGGCAGGGCGGCGGCGCTGCTGGCCCCCGACGCGCCGGGGCGTGCGCTGCTGGACTTCCGCCGGGGCCTGGTCGCCGAGCACATCGCCGACTCGCCGCAGTCGGCCCGCGCCGCCTACCGCCGCGCGCACGCGGGCGCGACGGCGCACGGCGAGACGCTGCTGCTGTCGTTCACGTGGCGGCACCTGGCCGGACTCTCCCTGCGGGAGGGCGAGTTGGCGGACGCCCGGCACGGCTTCGCGGAGTCCCTGCGGATACGGGAGGAGCTGGGCTACCTGGTCGGTACGGCCCCGGCCCTCGCGGCCCTGGCCGACGCCGAACCGGAGCCGGAGGCGACACGCCTGCGCGCCGAGGCGGGCCGGCTGTTCCGCCTGCTGGACGGCGTACCGACCTGGCTGGCGGCCCAGCTCGCGCCGACCGCGGCGGCCTGAGACACCCGGCCCGGTCCGGCGGCGGCGGCGCGGCGCGCTCAGCGGCCCGGGACGCCCGCCGTCGCGCTCAGCGGTCGGCGCCCGCGAAGTGCTCGCGGACGAGGGACTGCACCACCGTGAGGTCCTGCGCCGCCAGGGCGTCCAGCAGGGCGAGGTGCTCGGCCGCGTCCGCGAGGAGGTCGGCCCGGCGGCCCAGCGGGTCTCCCGTCGGCAGGGGCCACTGGGACCGGCGGTGGAGGTCGTCCGCGACGACGACGAGCTGGTGGTTGCCCGCGAGGGAGAGGACCGCGCGGTGGAAGGCGCGGTCCGATTCGGCGTACGCCGCCCGGTCGCCCGTGGCCGCGGCCGCCGTGGTGGCCTCGGCCAGGGGCCGCAGCGCGCACCAGCGGCCCGCCGGGACCGTGCGGGCCAGCCGCAGCATGACGGGGACCTCGATCAGCGCCCGTACCTCCGCGAGCTCGGCGAGTTCCGTCGCGCTGCGGACCGTGACCCGGAAGCCGCGGTTCGGCACAACCTCCACCGCGCCCTCCAGTGCCAGCTGCTGCATGGCCTCGCGCACCGGGGTGGCGGAGACGCCGAAGCGGGCGCCGAGGGCCGGGCCGGAGTAGACCTCGCCGGGCGCCAGCTCGCCGCTGACCAGAGCGCAGCGCAGGGCGTCGAGGATCTGGCCGCGTACGGAGTGGCGCCGGACGGCCCGGGGGGCCGGGGGCTCACCGTGGGTGTGCTCGCCGCGCGCCTGTTCCGGAACGGGCACGGGAGGCGGCGCCTGCGCGGCGGGCGCGTGCCCGTACGCCGCGTCGCGCGGTCTGCCCTGCTGCTCCATGGTTCCTCCGGTGCCGTGTCCCCCGAGCACGATAGGGGGGCGCGGTCACAGTTCAAACATCGGATTGATCGGGTAAGGTAAGCCTTACCTGCAAACGATCGCGATTCGGTGGTCCCCTGCATGACCGTGCCCGCACTGTTCCCCGCCGTCGCCGCCTCTCCCGTCGCGGCCTCCTACGACCGCCTCACCGAGGTCTTCGCCGGACTGCGTGTGACCGAACTCGCGGACGGGGAGCAGGCGCCGCGCGGCGGCGGCTGGGTCGGGGCCGCGGAGCTCGCGGCCGGCGGCGCGGCCCTCGACGCCTTCCTGGCCTGGGACAACGCCCAGGTGCTGCGGGACTACGGTCAGCAGGCCAGGCCCGACGTCGTCGCCAGTTTCGGGCTCCACCGCTACGCCTGGCCCGCCTGCCTGCTGGTCACCGTGCCGTGGTTCCTGCACCGCCGGGTGCCGCGCGTGCCCGTGGAGGACGTCGCCTTCCAGCGGACGCTGGGGCGCATGACCGTACGGGTGCGGGAGTTCGCCTGCCTGCCGGGCGACCCCGCCGCCGCCCTGCCCGGCGCGCGCGTCGTACCGGACGCCGAGGCGCTGCGCGGCGAGGTGCGGGACGCCGTCGCCCAGCACCTCGGCCCCGTGCTCGACGGCTTCGGCCCGCGCATGCGGCGCGGCAAGCGGGCGCTGTGGGGCATGGCGACGGACGAGATCGTGGAAGGGCTCTGGTACATCGCGCACCTGCTCGGCGAGGAGCGGCGCGCGATGCGGGAGCTGGAGGAGCTGCTGCCGGGCACGACCAAGCCGTACGCCGGGACGGCCGGCTTCCGCGACCTGACCGGCCCGAACGGCGAGGCGCTGCCGACCCGCGACCGCGCGAGCTGCTGCCTCTTCTACACGCTGCGCCCCGAGGACACCTGCGTGACGTGCCCGCGCACGTGCGACGCCGAGCGTGTCCGGAAGCTGAGCGAGGAAGCCGCCGCCGCGTCCTCGGTCGCCGCCGTCTGACGGCACGCCACCCGATCGGGTGGCTTAAATCGAACTTAACAGCCTTGCACCGTACGGTGGTTCGACCAATTCGTACCTATTCGCGCGCCCTGGCACCCCCTTGGCGTTCTCTTGCACCGAAAGCCTCTTCGGGCCACTTGGCTTCCGCCAATATGGCGCCCGAACGCCTACCGCGATGCAAGGGACACCGCATGAGACTGACCGACATATCGCTGGACTGGCTGCTTCCGGGTGGCGTGATGCTCGCGGGGGTCCTGGCGGCGGTTGCGGTGCTCGCGCGCGGCAAGCGCGCCGGTGGCAAGGCCGCAGCCGACGACTCCTGGGAACGCACGGAGGAACGGCGCAGGCGGAAGGAAGCGATCTACGGGATCGCCTCGTACCTGCTGCTCTTCTGCTGCGCCGCCGTCGCCGCCGCACTCTCCTTCCACGGCCTGGTCGGCTTCGGCCGGCAGAACCTCAACCTCTCCGGCGGCTGGGAGTACCTCGTACCGTTCGGCCTCGACGGCGCCGCCATGTTCTGCTCGGTGCTCGCCGTGCGCGAGGCCAGCCACGGTGACGCGGCACTGGGTTCGCGCCTGCTGGTGTGGACGTTCGCCGGCGCGGCCGCCTGGTTCAACTGGGTCCACGCCCCCCGGGGTCTTGGACACGCCGGGGCCCCGCAGTTCTTCGCCGGGATGTCGCTCTCGGCCGCCGTGCTGTTCGACCGGGCGCTGAAGCAGACCCGCCGGGCGGCCCTGCGCGAGCAGGGCCTCGTGCCCCGGCCACTGCCGCAGATCCGGATCGTACGGTGGCTGAGGGCGCCCCGGGAGACCTTCGGCGCGTGGTCGCTGATGCTCCTCGAAGGCGTGCGCACGCTGGACGAGGCAGTCGAGGAAGTACGGGAGGACGTACGCGAGAAGGAGCAGAACCGTATCCGCCGACGGGACCACCAGAAGCTGGAACGCGCCCAGCTGAAGGCCATCAACCGGCAGCACCGGGCCTGGGGGCGCGGGCGCGGCGGCCGGCAGGTCGTCGAGGTGTCAGCACTGGCTCCGGGCTCCGCACCGCAGCAAGCGGTCGCGGAGCCCGCCATACCGGAACCCGGACAACTGCCGCTTCGACAAAGGCCCTCCCTTCAGGCCGTGAGAGGTTCTGAGACGGTGACGACCGTCGACCTCACCGCCGAGGACGACACGCAGGCGCTGCCACGGCTCGATTCGCTGGAACGCAAACTCAAGGATCTTGAGCAGCAGTTCGGCTGAGCGGCGTCCTCGTGAGAACGGCGGCGGATCGGGGGATCACCCCGGTCCGCCACCGTCCACGTCGAGTTCGAACCAGACCGACTTCCCTACGCCCTGCGCCTGCACACCCCACGCGTCCGCGAGCGCCTGCACCAGGACGAGGCCCCGGCCGTGCGTACCGTCGTCGGCGACCGGTAAGCGCAGTTGGGGATGGTCACGGGCGAAGTCCCGCACCTCGACCCGGAGCCGGGAGGCGGCGACGGTGGCCGTGATCTCGGCGTCGTGCTCCGTGTGGATCAGGGCATTGGTGACCAGCTCGGTGGTCAGGAGCTCGGCGACGTCTGTACAGGTCTGCGCCCCCCGGTGCCGCAGGAGTTCGCGCAGAGCGCGCCGTATCTCCGGGACCGCTGTGAGATCCGCGTGCCCGAGTCTGCGCCGCAGCTGAATGAGAGCCCCCTCGCCGTCCGTCCTCTCCTCCCCCGCCGTACCCACCGGCCCTCGCGCGGCGGCACCGCGTCCGCCCGCCTGTTGCCCTGTCATAACCCCCACCCGCACGCCGGATCGACCCTTCCTCTCGAACTGGTTCACGGGATGCATGCCCCGCACGCTCGACGGCACTCATGTTCAGCGGTCAATCAACGGATGTTGGGGGCATGTCCGGATCTGTGTGGATGCACGCCTCCGAGGGCCGTCGGCCGATCCGATGACCGACGGCTGCCGTGTTCGCCGTACCCGATGTCCCCCGGCCGGTGGTGCGCCCGTACTACCGGTCGCGGCGGGGCTCCAGGCCCAGTTCGTCGTCCAGGTCCAGCGCGTGCGCGAGGCCGACGTCCAGGTCGGCTCCTGCCTCGAACGTCGCGTCGACGGCCGTGCCCGCGGCGGAGCCGCCGAAGGCCGCCGTCCGCAGCCCGGCGTCGATCCGTTCCCCCGCCGACTTGTCGAGCACCAGCCGTCCGCCGATCGCGATGTTCGCCTCCTCGGGCGTCGCGCGCGGGAGGAGGCGGGTGGTGGTGCCGGTCAGCACGCCGAGGCGCGTTCCCGGCCGGCCCGTCCCCACCGTGGCCGTGACGACGCGCGTGTGGAGGTCGACGGCGAAGTCCCTGACGATGACGACCGCCCGGTCGCCCTTCGACAGCCGTACGCCGCCGTCGAGGAGGACCTTGCCGCTCGTCAGCCTGCCGCCCCCGTGCGCGAACCTGCTGCCCGCGCGGGTCCTGAGACCGACCGCGTCCTGCGCCGGCTGGACCGCGCCGCCGACGGGGGCGACGGCGACGCCCTGCCCGGCGGGTCCCGAAGCGGCGCCCAGGTCCAGCCTCAGCAGGCCCGCCCTGATCGGGGTGCCGGGCGCGGGGGCGCCCGCCTCGGCCGAGGGCGCCTTGTGGGCCGCCGGGCCGGGCGGGGAGCCCAGGACCGAGGTGAACGCGTCGGGGAGCACGGCGATCGCGGCGGGGGTGGCGATGACGACGGCGGCCGCCGCGGCGGCGGAGATACGGCCGCGGCGGAAGCGGCGGGGGAAAGACATGCGCGGGAACATGCGCGTCACAGGCCCTTTCGCTGGCTGAGGTGAATAGCAGTCGCTCCCCGTGAGACCTTCCGCGACACGCCGCCGCCGCCCCGCCCCGGCCCCTCGTTCCACTCGTACGGACCTACGGCCTCGGCACATTGCGCAGGTTCGAGCGGGCCATCTGGAGCATCCGCCCGACCCCGCCGTCCAGCACCATCTTGCTCGCCGACAGGGCGAAGCCGCTCACCATCTCGGCGCGGATCTTCGGAGGAATGGACAGGGCGTTCGGGTCGGTGACGACGTCCACGAGCGCCGGCCCCTTGTGCTTGAAGGCGTCCTTGAGGGCCCCCGCGAGCTGCTTGGGCTTCTCCACCCGCACGCCGTACGCCCCGCAGGCCCGCGCGACGGCCGCGAAGTCCGGGTTCTTGTTCGCCGTGCCGAACGACGGCAGGCCGTCGACCAGCATCTCCAGTTCCACCATGCCGAGTGAGGAGTTGTTGAAGACGACGACCTTCACCGGCAGGCCGTACTGCACCAGGGTGAGGAAGTCGCCCATCAGCATGCTGAAGCCGCCGTCGCCCGACATCGCGATCACCTGGCGGTCCGGGTCGGTGAACTGCGCCCCGATCGCCTGCGGCATGGCGTTGGCCATCGAGCCGTGGGTGAAGGATCCGATGATGCCGCGGCGCCCGTTGGGGGTGATGTAGCGCGCCGCCCAGACGTTGTTCATTCCCGTGTCGACCGTGAACAGCGCGTCGTCGTCGGCCAGTTCGTCGAGGACCGAGGCGACGTACTCGGGGTGGATCGGCACCCGCTTGTCGACCTTGCGGGTGTACGCCTTGACCACGCCCTCCAGCGCGTCGGCGTGCTTCTTCAGCATCCGGTCGAGGAACCTGCGGTCGGACTTGGCCCGCACGCGCGGCGTCAGGCAGGTCAGCGTCTCGCGCACGTCGCCCCAGACGGCGAGGTCCAGCTTGGACCGCCGGCCGAGGCGTTCGGGCCGCACGTCGACCTGGACGATCTTCACGTCGCCGCCGTTGGGCAGGAAGTCGTAGTACGGGAAGTCGGTGCCGAGCAGGATCAGCAGGTCGCACTCGTGGGTGGCCTCGTACGCCGCGCCGTAGCCGAGGAGCCCGCTCATGCCCACGTCGTACGGGTTGTCGTACTGGATCCACTGCTTGCCGCGCAGCGCGTGTCCGACGGGCGACTTCACGCGCTCGGCGAACCGCATGACCTGCGGGTGGGCGCCCGCCGTTCCACTGCCGCAGAACAGCGTGATCCGCTCGGCCTCGTCGACCATGCGGGTGAGTTTCTCCAGCTCCGCCTCCCCGGGGCGCACGACGGGGCGCGAGGTGACGAGCGCGTGTTCGCCGGCGCGCTCCGGCACCGGTTCGGACGCCACGTCACCGGGCAGGGCGACCACACTGACGCCGCTGCGGCCGACGGCGTTCTGGATCGCGGTCTGAAGCACGCGCGGCATCTGCCGGGGACTGGAGATCAGTTCGCAGTAGTGGCTGCATTCGCGGAACAGCCGGTCGGGGTGGGTCTCCTGGAAGTAGCCGAGACCGATCTCGCCCGACGGGATCTGCGAGGCGAGGGCGAGCACCGGGGCCATGGAGCGGTGCGCGTCGTACAGGCCGTTGATCAGGTGCAGGTTGCCCGGGCCGCAGGAGCCCGCGCAGGCGGTGAGCCGCCCGGTGACCTGGGCCTCGGCGCCGGCGGCGAAGGCCGCCACCTCCTCGTGCCTGACCTGGATCCAGTCGATGCCGGGGGTGCGGCGGACGGCGTCGACGACCGGGTTGAGGCTGTCGCCGACGACACCGTAGAGGCGTTGCACGCCCGCCTTCACGAGGATGTCGACGAACTGCTCCGCCACCTTCTGCTTGGCCATGGGGTGCGCGCGCCTTTCGGGAGACGGTCGGCCGGTCGCGCACGGTGCCGCGCGCCGTGCGGTGCCGCTTCCATCAACCCACGGGGTACGCCGTTACGCCTCCCAGACGGCCGCCGCCGTACGGTCGTCGGCGTACCCCTTCACCCGCAGGCCGGTGTCGGCGAGGAAGTCCGCGAGGCCGGGCGGTTCGGCGGTGGCCCACCGTTCGGCGAGTTCCTTGGCCAGGGCCGGCTCGCCGCGCAGGGGGTCGGCGAGGCCGCCGCTGCACAGCAGCAGGGTGTCACCCGGCCGGGCGACGGAGGCCCGGAAGCGGAAGGGCTCGCTCGGCGGCGGGGCGCTTTCCACGTACGGCGACGGGGGCGTCGTGATGCCCAGGTCCATGGTGAGGCGGTCGCCCTCGGGCGTCTCGGCGGGGACCGCGCCCGGGCCGTCGGAGGGCGGCGAGCCGAAACCCACGACGGGTGCGCCGATGACGGCGGCGGGCTCCGGGACGGCGGGTTCGATGTCCTGCCAGACGCCGCCGCGCAGCCGGAACAGGCCCCCGCCGCCGATGCCGAAGAAGACGCGGGTGCGGCACCGGGGGTCGGCGGGCAGGAGCAGGCAGCGCAGGCTCACCGTGTAGGCGCCCGGGTCGAGTCCGAGTTCGGACGCGCGGGCGCGCAGCTTGCCGTAGCCGCGGTCGGTCAGCCGGTGGAGGCCGGACTTGAGGTCGCCCCTGCGGCCCGCCCGTATGTCGTCGGCGAGGCGGGCGTGGCTGCGGCCCACGGCTTCGCCGATCCAGCGGCAGGCGTCGGCGCCGGCCAGGTGCGCGCTCTCGGCGGCGCGCGCCCCGCCGGCCACCGCGACCAGGACGAGGGCGTCCTCGCCGCGGCCGAAGCGGGCGGTGAGCAGGGAGTCGCGGCGGGGTTCTCCCCGGTAGCGCGCGGAGTCGCCGCGGACGGAGGCGGCGCGCAGGGTGAACGAGCCGTAGCGGGCGCCGTCGAGCACGGTGTCGGCCACGAGCGTGTCGAGTTCGTGCGGGTCGGCGGCGGGCAGGGCGGTGGGTTCGGCGTCGTAGGTGGGCGGCCGGTCACCTACGAACGCGACCCGGGCGGCCGGGCGCCGGGCGCCGCTCTCGGGCGCCGGCCCCGCGCCGCCGCGCGGGCCGGGTGCGGCGTCGCCGTCCGTTCTGCCCGTCGTCTCCGGCGACGGGTCGGCGTACGGGGAGGCCGGTGCGGGGGACGTGCGGGCGGCCGGGCTCCGGTCCGTCGGGCGTGCGGGCTGCGGCGGTACGGACGGGGTGGAGCGCGCGGCGCGCCAGGGGGCGCGGGGCAGTCTGGTCCGACGGCCCTCCGGCGGCGTGTCCGCCGACTCACTTGCGCTGGACGGTGGTTGGGACACTTCCGGCGCCTCCCAGGGGGCACGGCGGGGTGCGGCGACGGAGGGCGCGGGCCCGGGCGGCGCGGGCGGGACGGGCGGTGCCTGCGGCGCGGAGCCCGGCGGCGCCGGTCGCTGCGACTCCGAGGCGGCGCGCCCCGGCTCGGACGGCTCCTGGCGGTGCGGTGCGGGCGGGACCGGAGGTGAAGCGGGCGCCGGCTCGGACGGCTCCTGGCGCGGTGCGGGCGGGACCGGGGCTGAAGCGGGCGCCGACTCGGGCGGCTCCTGGCGGCGTGGTGCGGGCGGGACCGGAGGTGAAGCGGGCGCCGACGGGAGCCGGGGCCCGGCGAGGGGTTCCGTGACCGGCGGCGGGGGCGCTTCCGGCGGTGCGGGCGGTGGGGCGGGGCGCCGCGCCGCCGGACGGCGCGCAGGCTCCGGTGCCGAGGCGGCTCCTCTGGTCGCCCACCACGGCGGGGCGTCCGGGGGCGGCTGCTGTGCGTCCCGTGGCCCCGGCGGCGGGGGTGCGGCGTACTCCCCGCCCGCCGCGCCGGGGCCGGCCGACGTCTCGGAACGCCGCTCGCCAGGTGCCGGCGCGGGCGGAGGTGCCGGCGTGTCCGGTGCCGCGTCGGCGGGGGCGTACAGGGTGCCGTCGGCGCCTTCGGTGCCGTCGCCCCCCGGCGCGGGCCCCCCGTCCGGAACGGGATCGTCGTCGTACAGCCGGTCCCACCACTCGTCCTCGCCGGTGGTGCGCCTGTCCCCCTGCTGGCTCATGCCCCTATTGTCCACCTCAAGTGCCGTACGAAAACGGGGCATCGGGAAAAATAAGTCCGCCGGGCGACCCCGCCCCCGCGGCGGGAACGTCCGACGGGCGGTGGGCACGGACGCACCGCACCGAAGCGGTGCGCGAAATCGGGCGCATTCCCACGCTCTGCCGCATTCGACGCGAAAGCCGTGCCATCAGCGGCTGTTGGTGCTTTGGGGCACCCCCTTGGCAGAGTGGCCCGTGGTGCGGGGATGATGCGCACGGCGGGTTCACGCCGTGGCCGCTTCCCGCCAGGAGTCGGTGGGCAGAGTCGGGGCGCGGGCGCGGAACCGATGCGTCCGGGGAGGGGTGTGGAGGGGTGCTGGGAGCCATCGGCCTGGACGAGGCCCAGGAGTCGACGTACCGCGCGCTGGTCGCGCTCGGCGCGGCCGAGGTCCCCGATCTCGCGCACCGGCTGACGCTGCCGGAGGCCGACACGGAGCGCGCGCTGCGCCGCCTGGAGCGGCGGGGACTCGCGGCCAGGTCGTCGTCCCGTGCGGGTCGCTGGGTGGCCGCCCCGCCGGAGGTCGCGCTGGGCACGCTGCTGGTCCGGCAGCGGCGGGAGCTGGAGCAGGCGGAGCTGACGGCGGCCCGGCTGGCGCGGGAGTACCGGGCGGAAGCGGCCGAGCCCGCCGTGCACGACCTGGTGGAGGTGGTGACGGGGGCGAGCGCGGTGGCGCACCGCGACCTTCAGTTGCGGCGCGGCTCCACCAAGGAGGTGTGCGCGCTGGTCACCGGAGATCCGGTCGCGATCGGCGGCATGGACAGCGAGGCGCGGGAGGAATCGGCGGCACGCGGAGTGACGTACCGCGTGGTGCTCGAACGGGAAGTGCTCAGCACGCCCGACGGGCTCGTCGAGCTGGCGGCGGCGCTGGGGCGCGACGAGCAGGTGCGGGTGGCGGAGAAGGTCCCGACGAAGCTCGTGGTCGCGGACGGCGCCGTGGCGATGGTGCCGCTGACCGGCGGCGGCTCGGAACCCGCGGCGCTCGTGGTGCGCGCCGGCGGGCTGCTGGAGTCACTGACCGGCCTCTTCGAGGCGGTGTGGCGCGAGGCGCTCCCGCTGCGGCTGGTGGCGGAGGGGGCGGTGGCGGAGGAGGGACGGCCGTACCCGGACCCCACGGATCTCCAGGTGCTGTCCCTGCTGCTGGCCGGAATGACGGACGCGAGCGTGGCGAAGCAGCTCGAACTGGGCCTGCGAACGGTGCAGCGGCGGGTCAGGGGGCTGATGGAACTGGCCGGCGTGACGACCCGGCTCCAGCTCGGCTGGCACGCGTACGAACGGGGCTGGGTGGCGAGGCGCTGACCCGGGACCACGGCCCCCTGCCGGGGACGGCGGGGCCCGACCTGCGGTGACGGCGTGCGTCGCGCACCCTGGACAGATGGGCGTGTGGCAGCTCCTTCTGGTCGGCCTCGTCATGCTGCTCGGCCTGCTCGGCGTACTCGTGCCGGGCGTACCGGGGCAGGCGATCGTCTGGGCGGCCGTGCTGTGGTGGGCGCTGGAGGACAAGACGGTGCTCGCCTGGGGCGTGCTGATCGGCGCGACCGGCCTCCTGCTGCTCAACCAGGCGCTCAAACCGCTGCTGCCGGCCCGCCGCCCCCAGGAGTCCGGTGCTCCGCCGCGGACGCTGATGGCGGGCGGGATCGCCGGGATCGCGGGGTTCTTCCTCCTGCCGGTGCTGGGCGGGATCGCGGGGTTCGTCGGGGGCATCTACGCCGTGGAGCGGGCGCGGCTGGGCAGCCACGGCGGCGGCTGGGCCTCGACCCGCACGGTCATGCGCGCCATCGGCTACCCGGTGCTCGTGGAACTGTTCGCCTGCCTGCTGGTGGTCGGCACGTGGACCGGCGTGCAGCTCTGGGGCTGACCTCCGCCACAAGTACTGGGCCCGCGGACCGATGTGCGGGGCGGGTCGCGCGTGTGAGGGTGGCGGCATGACCGCATTCAGCGATGCCGAACGCGCGTACCTCAGGACGCAGCGCCTGGGCAGGATGGCGACCGTCGACCCCGAGGGCCGGCCGCAGGCGAACCCGGTCGGATTCTTCCCGCAGGACGACGGGACGATCCTGATCGGCGGGCACGCCCTCGGAACGACGAAGAAGTGGCGGAACCTGCTGGCGAACCCGAAGGTCGCCCTCGTGGTCGACGACATCGTCAGCCTGAGTCCGTGGGCCGTGCGCGGAGTGGACATCCGGGGCGAGGCCGAGCTGCTGACCGGGCCGCACGAGCTGGGACCGCACTTCAGCGAGGAGCTGATCCGGATCCACCCGCGGAAGATCCACAGCTGGGGCCTGGACGCGGACTGACCGGTCGCTCACGCCGCCCGGAGATGGCGGACGGCGTACGAGCGCCACGGCCGCCACCGGCCCGCGTTCCCGGCCCCCGCGACACCGTCCGGCGCGACGTCCGGGTCGCCCAGGGACCGCATGCGGATCAGGCCCGCGGTCCTCGGGGTGATGCCCGGCAGCGCGCGCAGGGCCCGTTCGGCCTCGTCGCGGTCCGCGCCGGGGCCGAGGCGTACGACACCGTCGGCGAGGGCCGCTGCCAGCGCCCGCAGGGCCGGGTCGTCGGCCCCGGTGAGGGCGCCCGGCTCGGGGAACACGTGCGTCAGCCCGCCGCACGGCTGGTCGAGCGGCTTCCCGTACGCCTCGACGAGTCCGGCCGCCGCCTGTGCGCCCACCAGTGCCCGTACGGCGTACTCGTCGGGGTCGGCGGCGCCGGGCGAGCGCAGCCCCGGCCGGGCCGCGACCAGCGGCGCCAGCACCGGGTCGGCGGCGAGACGCTCGTCGACGGCGTACGGGTCGGCGTCCAGGTCGAAGAGCCGGCGCAGCCGCTGGACGGCGGTGGTCAGGTCGCGCAGGTCGGTGAGGTGCACGCGCGCGTCGAGCCAGCCGGGGTGCGGGGTCTCGTCCACGGCGGCGATGCCGGTTCCGTACGGCAGGCGCAGGGTGCGCCGGTACGTACGGCCGCCCGGCTCGCCGGACACCTCCTCGACGCCCGGCACGGCCTCGCCCGCGAGCAGGTCGAAAACCTCGGCGGCGGCGTACGCCCCGCGGTGGGCGAGTCGCAGCGGGATCCCGGCGGCGGCGCGGGCGCCGGTCCTGGTCCCCGACTCGGCGCGCAGTCGGCTGGGGGTGCAGGCGTAGATCCGGCGGACGGTGTCGTTGAACTGCCGCACGCTCGCGAAGCCGGACGCGAAGGCGATCTCGGTGACGGGCAGCCCGGTGGTCTGGAGCAGCACACGGGCGGTGTGGGCGCGCTGCGCGCGGGCCAGGGCGACGGGTCCGGCCCCGAGCTCGGCGGTGAGCTGGCGCTGCACCTGCCGGGTGCTGTAACCGAGCCGCTCGGCCAGGCCCGGCACGCCCTCGCGGTCGACGATGCCGTCGCCGATCATGCGCATCGCGCGGCCGACGACGTCGGCGCGCGCGTTCCAGTCGGCGGATCCGGGTACGGCGTCGGGGCGGCAGCGGCGGCAGGCCCGGAAGCCGTTGCTCTGGGCGGCGGCCGCGCTGGGGTGGAAGCGCACGTTCTCGCGCTTGGGGGTGACGGCGGGGCAGCTCGGCCGGCAGTAGATGCCGGTGGTCACCACACCGAAGAAGAACTCCCCGTCGAAGCGCGCGTCACGGCTGGCCACGGCCTCGTACTTGCTGTCCTCGTCCATCACACGGCCCAGTGTGCACCGCCCCCCACCACGAAACCGGCGGCATTCGGACACGAAGACCCCAGCTGCGAACCACCCTCCCACCAGTACCGGACGCGCGGGCCACGCAGCCCCCGGCCAAGCCCTCCACGACGCCCAAGGGAAATGCGGGACCACGCCCTCCACCGCACCGACCCCACGGCTCCCCAGCCCTCCAAGACGCCCGGGGAGGGGACGTGCGGGGGCGCTCCCCACGATGCCCGAGGAGACGCCCCGGCACGGCACCGACCCCGGGGCCCCGCACGCCTCCAGGGACACGTAGACCCGGCCAAGCCCTCCGCGGTGCCCGAGGGGACGTGTCGGGGCGCTCCCCGCAGGGTGTCGAACGCAACCACCCCGAAGACCACACCACCCCGCACGTTCGGCACCCGAGGAGACGCCCCGGCACGGCACCGACCCCAAAGCCCCCGCCATGGCAAGCCACCACCCCGCAGCACCCCAATAAACCGCAGCGCACCAGGGCCGGGGCACGGCAAGCCGCACCCCCGCAGCAGACGGGAGCACAGCAGCAGGCCGCACCTAGCGGCGCCGGCCTCCGCCCCCGCGCTTGGCCTCCATGCTGGCCCGGCCCTGCGCCGTCTTCAGCCGCCACTCGCGCCCGATCTCCGCACGCAGCCGCGCGTCGGTCTTGGCGACGATGCGCCGGTTCTCCCGCAGCAGCTTGCGGTAGCTCTCCAGCCGGCGCTCCGGCAAAGAGCCCTCCTCCAGCGCGGCCAGCACGGCGCAGCCCGGCTCCGACTCGTGGGCGCAGTCGTGGAACCGGCACTGTGCGGCCAGCTCCTCGATCTCGGAGAAGACCTGCCCGACACCCGCCTCGGCGTCCCACAGCCCGACGCCCCGCAGCCCCGGCGTGTCGATGAGGACGCCCCCGCCGGGCAGGGCGAGGAGGTTGCGCGTGGTGGTGGTGTGCCGGCCCTTGCCGTCGACGTCACGGATGGCTTGCACCTCCATGACGTCGACGCCGAGCAGCGCGTTGGCCAGCGTCGACTTCCCCGCACCGGACACCCCCAGGAGCACGCTCGTCCCACCGGACACGACCGCGGTGAGTACGTCGACGCCGTCGCCCGTCGCGGAGCTGACGGGCAGCACCTGGACGCCGGGCGCGGTGGTCTCGACGTCGTCGACGAGGTAGGAGAGCCCGGTGGCGTCCGGCACGAGGTCGGACTTGGTGAGGACGACCAGCGGCTGGGCGCCCGACTCCCAGGCCAGCGCCAGGAAGCGCTCGATCCGCCCGAGGTCCAGCTCGACGGCGAGCGAGACCGCGATGATCGCGTGGTCGACGTTGGCCGCGAGGATCTGCCCCTCGGACCGGGTGGAGGAGGTGGAGCGTACGAAGGCGGTACGGCGCGGCAGGTACGCCCGTACGAACTGCGGGTCGCCGGCGGGGTCGACGGCGGCCCAGTCACCGGTGCAGACGACCCGCAGCGGATCGTGCGGCGTCACATAGGTGGTGTCGGCGCGTACGACACCGTCGGCGGTGTGCACGTCGCACTGCCCGCGGTCGACCCGTACGACACGGCCGGGCAGCAGCCCCTGAGCGGCGTACGGGGCGAACTCGGCTTCCCAGGCCGCGTCCCAGCCATAGGGAGCGAGAGCGTGCCGGGCATCAGAAGTGGTGGAAGAAGACGTGTGGAGCGAAGCGTGGGACAAGGGAAACCCTTCGAAGGGCGGCCCCGGCGGCGCGCTGTGCGCGCGGAAGTCGAGTGAGTGTCAGCCGGAGGCCACAGGGGTGGAAACGATGATGAACTCCTGAATGCGGGCAGCGCCCGTCACCGTGACAGTCATCAATGTCCTCACCTCCTGCTTCTTCTTCGACGTACCAACACGAACCAACACGTCCACGCGGAGGCGGCGCAGGGCCGCGTCCCGGAACGGACAGAACCATAACCCCGCGCCGGAACACGGCGCCACTGATTTACGGGAGCGGAACCGCGACGCCCAACCCGCCGCACACAGCGCCCAGTTGGAATGCGCCACAGCGAGCCCCGCGGCCCGGCGTACCGGACGCACGGCGCACAGCGCAGGCCGCACGGCGCACGGGCGCGTACTCAGCCGGCCCCGTCTCCAGGGAAGGACTGCTCGGTCCAGATGGTCTTGCCGGACCGGGTGTAGCGCGTGCCCCACCGCTGGACGAGCTGCGCGACGATGAACAGGCCCCGGCCGCCCTCGTCGTCCTCGCGGCTGTGGCGCAGGTGCGGTGAGGTGTGGCCGGTGTCCGCGACCTCGCACAGCAGGGTCCGGTCGCGGATGAGGCGCAGGTGCAGCGGCCCGGCGGCGTACCGCACCGCGTTGGTGACCAGCTCGCTGACGACCAGTTCTGTCGAGAAGGACAGCTCGTCGAGCCCCCAGTCCCGCAGCTGACGTATGGCGAGCTCGCGGGCGCGGCCCGGTGCCACGGGTTCGGCGGGCAGTTCCCACTCGGCGACCCGCTCGGCGCCGAGTTCCCGGGTGCGGACGAGGAGCAGGGCGGTGTCGTCGGCCGTCGTGCCGTCCGGCAGGAGCTGGGCGACCGCGCGGTCGCAGAGTTCCTCCAGGGAGGCGTGTCGGTCGGCGAGGATCCGCCCCAGGGTGTCGAGCCCGTGGTCGATGTCACGGTCGCGCGCTTCGACGAGGCCGTCGGTGAAGAGGGCCAGCAGGCTGCCCACCGGGAGTTCGATCTCCATGGACTCGAACGGCAGGCCGCCGAGCCCCAGGGGCGGCCCCGCCGGAAGGTCCGGAAAGGTCAGCAGGCCGTCCGGGTGGACGACCGCGGGCGGCAGGTGCCCGGCGCGGGCCATGACGCACCGGCGTGTGACCGGGTCGTAGACGGCGTACAGGCAGGTCGCCCCGGTGGTCACGTCGTCGAAGGCGCCGTCGAGCGTGCCGGGTTCGCCCCACTGTTCCTCGGCCGACTGGCCCACCAGGTCGTCGAGCCGGGTCAGCAGCTCGTCGGGGGCCATGTCCATCTGGGCGAACGCGCGGACGGTCGTGCGCAGCCGTCCCATGGTGGCGGCCGCCTGGAGACCGTGCCCGACGACGTCGCCGACCACCAGCCCGACCCGGGTGCCCGACAGCGGGATGACGTCGAACCAGTCGCCGCCGACCCCGGAGAGGTCGTCCGTGGGCAGGTAGCGGTACGCCAGGTCGACCGCCGACTGCCGAGGTACGTGCTGGGGCAGCAGCTGGCGCTGGAGGGCGAGGGCGGCGGTGCGTTCACGGGCGTAGCGGCGGGCGTTGTCCAGGGATACGGCCGTACGGGCGACCAGTTCGTCGGCGAGCGCGATCTCGTCGGCGTCGAAGACGGCCGCCCCGGGGTCGCGGACGAAGGTGACGAGCCCGAGGGTGCTGTTCCCGGCCCGCAGCGGCACGACGAGGGTGGTGTCGTCGAGCACACGCCCGCCCGAGGCGAGGCTGCGCCGCTGCGGGGAGCCCGGCGGGTAGGCGATCGCGGGAGGGGACCCCGGTCCCGGCGACTGCCCGCCGTCGGGGGAGCCGTGGTCGGAGCCGTGGTCGGAGCCGTAGTCGGAGCCGACCGTGGCGCCGGGCGGCCCGGCGGCCGCCCCGGCCGACCGGTGGGCGGCCCGTACGAGAGCCGTCGCCGCCGGGCCGCCGGTGGGCGTGTCGCCCTCCAGGACCGCCGTCGCGAGGTCGACCGTGACGGCGGAGGCGAACTCCGGGACCGCCACCTCGGTGATCTTCTCGGCGGTGACGAACACGTCGAGGGCGGCGCCGATGCCGCGCCCGGCCTCGACGAGCAGGGCCAGCCGACGCTGGGCCCGGTAGCGGTCGGTGATGTCGAAGGCGTCCTCGCACACCCCGAAGACGTGTCCGTCGGCGTCCTGGAGGCGGTAGTACGAGCAGGACCACAGGTGGTCCGTCCCCGGGTCGCTGGGGGGCCGGCCCAGGAAGTGCAGGTCGAGGACGGGTTCGCCGGTGTCCAGGACGTGCCGCATGACGGCGTCGAGCGTGCGCGGGTACCCGTGGGTCACGAAGCGGCCCTCGGAGTACAGCTCGTCGGCCCGCCGGCCGCTGAACTCGGCGAACGGCCGCCCGATCTCCCGTTCGTACGCCGTGTTGCACCAGGTCAGGCGCAGATCGCTGTCGTAGATGGCCAGGCCGACGGGTGACTGGGTGGCGAGCCCGTGCAGCAGGGCGAGCCGGGACTCCCACACCCGCAGGTCCTTGAGCCCGGTCGCCGCGACGACGCGCTCGGCCGGGCCTGGCCCCGAAAGGTGGCACACCGCCGTCGCGACCAGCAGCTCGTGCCCGTCCCGGTGCCGGGCGACGCGGATCTCGTTGCCCCGGAAGGGCGCGACCAGCGGTGACGCGGGCTCCTCCGGGGGAGGGGGCGCGGCGCACCAGCGCGGTGGCAGGACGACGTCGAGGGGGCGCCCCACGATCTCGTCCGGGCGGTAGCCGAGGAGTTCCTCGGCCGCGGCACTCCATCCGATGACCGTGTCCCGGGCGTCGACGACCGCCGTGGCCGCCCTTGTGACGTCGAGGGGACCACGGAAATCGGCACGCTGCGCCGCGTTCCACGCACTCATGGCGCCACACCAGCCCGGTTCATCCCCTACAGAATCCGCCGGGCCGGGTGCGGGCACAACCTCGGTGCGGCCGTTCCGCGCGTGCCGGAGGCCCGCGGGACAGGGGCGTACACCCGTACGGGTGCGGGTCGCTCGGCGTGCGGCTGTGCGGAGCGCGCCGCGGAGCGTACGCCGCTCCCTCAGCCCGTACGGCCGACGACCAGCCACTGCGCGGGCAGCTCTATACGGGTGCCGTCCGCCCGGAACTCCGTCTGCGCGAGCGTCGTACGGCCGGCCGCCAGGACGGTGAGACCGCACGCGCGCAGCAGGTCCGGCACCTCCGTGTCCGCGGACTCGGCCGGTTTGAGGCCGTGCGCGAAGACCCGTGCCAGCTTCGGGGGCGGTCCGCCCGGCTGCCGCATCAGCTCCGCCAGTACGTTCTTCGCGCCGGCGGTCAGTTCCGCCACGAAGGCGCGCCCGCGCTCCCCCAGCAGCTCCGCGACCGCCGCCGCGACCAGGGGCCGGTCGGACGGGTCGCTCTGGTGCATGACGGCGCGCAGGTAGACGTTGCTGTCACCGAGCTGCTCGTGCAGGCGCCGCACGGCCCCGGTGTCGGTCACGTCCATCTGCCGGAAGTCGACCGTCCGTCCGGTGTCCGCCCCGCGCGCGCGGGCTATCCCCGCGTGGGAGAGGTCGAGGCCCACCGCGAGGGGGAAGTGCCGCGCCAGGTGACGGGTCTGCG
Source organism: Streptomyces sp. NPDC054887 (assembly GCF_053610585.1). Taxonomy (NCBI): domain Bacteria; kingdom Bacillati; phylum Actinomycetota; class Actinomycetes; order Kitasatosporales; family Streptomycetaceae; genus Streptomyces; species Streptomyces sp. NPDC054887. Next base: position 160,466 of record NZ_JBSGYQ010000006.1, read on the forward strand.
TGCCGTTCCCGCATCCGACGTCGACGACGGGCCGCGACGGGTCGGCGTACGGCGCGAACAGCTCCAGGTGGGGCGCGGCGGCCAGCGACGGGTCGCTGTCCCAGATCGCCGCGCCGGGGGTGCTCGGGGTGTCGCCCCAGTAGCTTTCCCATGCGTGCACGTAACGGCCGGTCGGAGTCATCAGTGGGCCCCCGGGTGCGGACGAGGTCGACGGAACGCGAAGGACGGCGGAACGCGAAGACGCGGACACGGGGACCGCCGGACGCGCGGGCGGCCGGACGGCATCGTGCTGACATCGCGGCGCCGCCCCCCTCGCCGTGCGGACCCCGCCCGTGGTTCCTACCCCGCCGCCCCCCTCCGGGACACCCCGGGCCGGGGGTCAGCCGTTTCGCGCACCCCGGCGTGCCCCCGACGGCAGTGCCTGTTCGAACCAGACGACCTTGCCCGGCCCCGAGTGGCTGGCCCCCCACCGGTGCGCGAGCCGGCTCACCAGCCGCAGCCCGCGCCCGGACTCCTCGTCCGGCGCCGCGTCGCGCATCGCGGGCAGCGTGTGGTTCGCGTCCGCCACCTCGCACAGCAGCGTGTCCGCGCGCACCAGCCGCAGTTCCACCGGCCGCCCGCCCGCGTGCCGTACCGCGTTGGTGACGACCTCGCTGACCAGCAGCCGTGTGGTGTCGGCCAGTTCGGGCAGCCCCCAGCGCGCCAGCTGGCCGTCCACCAGCCGCCGGGCCCGGCCCACGTCGGCGGCCGTGGGATCCAGGCGCCAGGCCGTCGCGTCCTCCGCCGGCATCCCGTTCAGCCGGGCCACCAGCAGGGCGATGTCGTCGGCGCGCCCGCCGGACCGCTCGGCCGTCGGCCCGGTCAGCGCCCCGACGATGGCGTCGCACGCCTCGTCGACGGAGGCCGCCGGGCGCGCCGCCGCCTCGCACAGCGCCGCCAGGCCGGTCCCGATGTCCTGCCCGCGCACTTCGACCAGTCCGTCCGTGCACAGCACCAGCCGGTCGCCCGGCGACACCGGGACCCGGGCGGTGGCGAACGGCACTCCGCCGAGGCCGATCAGCGCGCCGCCCGGCACGTCGATCAGCTCGGCCCGCCCGGTCGCGGCCCGTACGAGTACGGGCGGCAGGTGTCCGGCGCTGGAGATCAGCAGCTCGCCGGCGACCGGGTCGTAGACCGCGTACAGGCAGGTGGCGAGGTAGTGGTCGCCGAAGCGGTGCGCCAGATCGTCGAGGTCGCGCAGCAGTTGGGCCGGGGGGATGTCCAGCGCGGCCATCGTGTGCACCGCCGTGCGGAGCTGTCCCATCCTGGCCGCCGCCTCCAGTCCGTGCCCGACCACGTCGCCCACGACCAGGGCCGTACGGGAGCCGGGCAGCCGGACGGTGTCGAACCAGTCGCCGCCGACGCGGTCCAGAGCGGTGCCCGGCAGGTAGCGGGTGGCGATGTCGCAGCCCGCCGTGCGGGGTTCGACCTGGGGCAGCATGCTCTCCTGGAGCGTCTCCGCCACCTGCTGCTGGCGCGCGTACATCCGGGCGTTGTCCAGGACGAGTCCGGCGCGGGCGGCGAGTTCCGCGCCGGTTCTCCGGTCCATGTCGGTGAACGGTTCGCGTCCCGGGCGGCGCATGAGCACCATGAACCCCAGTACGGCCGTGCGCGCGGTGAGCGGGACGACCAGCAGGGACCGTCCGCCGATCAGAGGACGCAGGTCGCGCTCATCGAACCGGCCGGCGATGCGCTCGCTCAGCTCGCCGCCGATGTGCGGGACGAGCACGGGTTCGCCGGTGACCATGCACTGGAAGAACGGGGTCTGCTCCGGGAAGGTCAGCTCCTCGCCGACGGGGACGGTGTCGTCCCAGCGGCCCGGCTCGTCGTTGTGCTCCACCCAGACCCGGCGCCACGCGGTGGTTCCGTCGGGCGGGCCGTCGTGGAAGCCCTCGCCGGAGAGCACCTGGGACCGCAGGTGGGTGCCCGCGAAGTCCGCGAAGCGGGGGACGGCGGCGCTGGTGACCTCGCGGATCGTACGGGCCAGGTCGAGCGAGGTGCCGATGCCGGCGCTCACTTCGTTGAGGAACTCCAGCCGCTCGCGGACGGCGGCGTGTTCGAGTTCCTGGACCCGGTCGTGGGCCGCGTCCTGGCCGTGGTCCTTGCCGGCGTCCCGGTCCCGGACCGGTGCCACGGCCCTGCCGTGGCCCTCGTCGCCTGCCGGGGTGCCGGGCGTGCGGTGGCGGGGATGTTTCGGCACGCCCCAGTCCGGTGTGACCGGGAAGCGCTCGCAGGTGCTCATCTCCAGGACCGGATAGCCCAGTTCGAGCATCTGCGCCACGATGCGGCTCGCGGTGGCCGGGCCCATGTGGGGCAGGATGTCCGGCAGCCGTTCGGCGAGGCGGCCCGCCTCGGGGAACTCCGTGTGCAGCGCGAAACCGGGTGCGACCCGCCGGTACGGGTCCCCTTCCCCGCCCAGCCGCGAGGCGTCGGCGGCGAGCACCAGCAGCCGCTCGGGCCCCGGCACGGCCAGCGGGTACGCCCACCACAACACGTCCAGCGAACCGCTCTCGCCCGGCGGGTACGGCCCGTCGCCCGACCGGGGGCACTTGGCGCGCCCGGACGTGAGGTGGCCCGTGAATCCGTCGCCGGGCCGCCCGTCGGGGGCGAGGGCGTCGGGGGCGAGCGCGTCGTACTCGTACGGCGTGCCGAGGGCGCCCGACACGGGCAGCAGGTCCGCGGCCGGGGCGCCCACGGCGTCCTCCCTGCGGTGGCCGAACAGCCGCTGCGCGCCGGAGCTCCAGTGCGAGACGAGGCCGTCGCCGCCCACCACGACGACGGCGAGCGGAACCCGGCCGGGCACGGCGCGCTGCCGTGGAACCAGAGCTTCCATGGGGTTGCGTTCCCTCCCGGCGGCAAGATCCTCCGACATCGCCCTCACCGTACGGGCGAGTAGCGGCCGGTGCGGTGCGTACGGCGGGAAATGCCTCCATCGGGTTGCGCGGCGGGCCGCGAGCGGCCGGCGGAGGGCGCCTCCCTATGATCACGGAGAGGGTTGACGACCACGACGGAGGGTGCGAACAGCCATGACGGAGCAGCGAGTTGTCATCGTCACGGGCGGCGGGACGGGCATCGGCGCGGCCACGGCCCGGCTGCTGCGCGGGGCCGGACACCAGGTGGTCGTGTCGGGGCGCAGGCCCGAACCGCTGCGCCGCGTCGCCGAGGAGACGGGGGCGCTCGCGCATCCGTCGGACGCCGCCGATCCCGACGCCGTACGCGGCCTGGTGGACGCGGCCGTGGCCGCCTACGGGCGGGTGGACGGGCTGGTGCTCAACGCCGGGATCGGGCGGCCCGGAGCCGTGGGCGACCTGACGGCGGAGGACTGGGAGGCCGTCCTGCGGACGAATCTGCACGGCCCCTTCCTCCTGCTGCGCGCCGCGCTGCCGCACCTGCTGGAGACGCGCGGCGCGGTGGTCGCGGTCGCCTCCGTCTCGGCGCTGCGCAACGGGGTGGGCAACGCCGCGTACGCCACGTCGAAGGCGGCCCTGCTCCAGCTCTGCCGTTCCCTCGCCGTCGACTACGGGCGGTACGGGCTGCGCGCCAACACCGTCTGCCCGAGCTGGGTCCGTACCGGGATGGCGGACCGGCGCATGGCGCGGTTCGCCGAGGAGGCGGGGCTGGACGGCGTCGAGGCGGCGTACGAGGAGGCGACCCGGCTGCTTCCGGGGCGGCGGCCCGGCGAGGCGCGCGAGGTCGCCGAGGCGATCGCCTGGCTGCTGTCGCCCGCCGCCTCCTACGTCAACGGGGCGGTGCTCACGGTCGACGGCGGGGTGACGGCGCTGGACCCGGGGACGGCGGCCTTCGACTTCCGCGTCGAGCCGCGCGAGCGGGGCTGAGCACCGGCCCCGCGCCGGAAGGACCCGGCCGGGTTCAGAGCGGCGGCGGTGTCAGGGCGGCCGGGTCCGGCAGGAGGTGCGGGTGGTACGCGGCCAGTCCGGCGCCCGCGAGCCACCAGCCCCGGTACACCAGCGCCCGGCACAGGCCGGCGTCGAGGCGGTCGAAGACGGTCGGTACGAGCGCGAGGTCCCGGCCGTCGTGCGCGCGGTGCTCGTCGAAGGCGTCCCGCCACCCGCGGAGCGGAGCGGAGCCGTCGGGCGGGAAGTCGGTGGAGAGTCCGACGAGTACGCCCCGGCGCGCGCCGGGCGGCACGTCGCCGTCGCCGCCGGCGCCCTGCTGGAAGCGCTCGACGATGGCGCGGGTCCGCAGGGCCGTGCTCTGGCGGTACAGCAGGGAGTTGGCCCGGGCGAGGTCGCGGATCACCGGGACGCGGCCGTACACGCCGGGCCGCAGCAGCCCTCCGGCGTTGAGCACGAGGACGAAGGCGTGCCGGTAGCGCTCGCTGTCGATCGCCTCAAGGCCGGTGTTGTCGTACGTTCCGCCGTCCAGCAGGGCCGGTGGGTGGGCGGCGCAGGGGAAGTGCGCCCGGTCCAGGACGAGGGGCGGGAACGCGCCGGGCACGGCGGCGGAGGCGGCCACGGCGAGGCTCAGTCTCAGACCCGTGCCGGAGGTCCGGGCGAGTCCGGTCGTGTAGTCGCCGAAGACGTCGCGTTCGAAGGTGAACCGTGCCCCGGTGGTGAGGTTCGCCGCGTTCAGGATCCAGCGGGCCTCCGGGTCCAGGTCCGCCAGCTCGATCCCGTCGAAGAACCACTCGTCCAGACGCCGTGCCATGAGTTCGGTCCGGGTGGTCGGGCCGGCCGTCCGCCACAGGCCGCGCAGGAGCGCCCTCTTGAACGAGCGGGAGGAGACGCGCCGCAGAACCGGTTCGACGACGAGTTCGTCGACCGCCTCGGTGCTCCAGGCCCGCTCCCTGAGGGCCGGCCAGGCTGTCGCGAGGAACGCGTTCGCGACGGAGCCGCCGGACACGGAGGAGGCGTACCGCAGACCGGACAGCAGCCCGGCGTCGGCCAGCAGGCGTACGAATCCCAGCGCGGAGAGCGTGGCGCGGAAGCCGCCGCCGGAGAGGGTGAGGGCGACGGGCCGGGTCGCGGGGGGCGGTTCGGCCGGGCGGAGCGTGTCGCCGCACGGCCGTGCCTTCAGGCCGGTGCCCACGGCGGGTGAGTCCACGACCCAGGGGGTCGCGGTGGTGTGCCGGGTGGAGCCGTTCATAGCTGGTCACCGACTTCTATGACGAGTGCGGGGTCCGTGGGCGGCCGGATGTCGACCTCGAAACTGCGCCTGCGGCCGAGGGCGTTCAGGGCGTCGGTGGCGAAGTCGATGTCGTTGGTGAGGTGGATGACGTACGCGTCGTCCGCGTCACGGGACTCCACGAGCCAGCGCAGGGTGTCCTCGTGGGGGTGGTGGTGTCTGATCCCGTCGGCGGACACCACGTAGTGGTCGGCGTGCACGCTCTCGAAGAAGTCGGGCTCCACATTGCGCTCGCTGCCGTGGTGCGGCAGCTTGAGCAGGTCGACGTGGAGGGGCTGCCCGTCGGTGAGCAGTCCGCCGCTGCGCAGCCCGGCGAGGATGCGGTCGCCCCGGGCGTCGCCCGTGAGCAGGGCGGTGCGCCCTTCGTGCGTCAGCAGCAGGACGATGCTCGACAGGTTCGGTACGGAGCCGTCGGTGTACGCCGCCGAGATCACCTCCGGGTCGCCCCGCTTCTTCGCCTCGCGCCAGCGCTTCTCCAGCTTCGCGAGGGCTTCGTCGTCGGGGGCGACGACGGTGACGTGGAGGTCGTCGAGCGTCGTCTCGGCGCCTTCGGTCAGCGGCCCGTCGAACAAGGGGTTACCGGTCAGGCCCAGCGCCGCCGCCTCGTCGCGGACGGCCCGTCCCTGCCCGTAACTCGCCTTGACCGGGCCGCTGTCGGTCAGCGCGGCGTCGACGAGCGGCTGGACGGACGCGCTCAGGCCCGGGGCCCGCCGGTCGACGAGTTCCTCCACGGAGTTGAACCACAGCCGGCTCACCGCGAACGGCTCCGGAAGCTCCTCGCGCCGGGCACGCCGTATCTCGGCGAGGAGCCTGAGCAGTCCGGCGGTGTGGTCGTCGTCGACGTGGGACAGGCAGACGACATCGAGCACGGGGACGCCGTCACCGCCCGGTTCGAGCCGCGTCAGCCGGTCGCGCAGCGAGGCTTCGTAGACTCCGCCGGGGCCGCCGTCGACGAGCATGACGCGCCCGTCCGGCCGTCCCCAGCGTACGAGGAAGCAGTCCCCGTGCCGGGCGTCGAGGAAATCGAAGGTGAGCATCGCGGGTCGCCTTCCTCCTTCTCTGCCGCTTGCCGGCCGGCCGTCGCCCCGCGCCCCCCGTCAGACGGACTGCATGGCCCGCAGGACGTCGACCAGGCCGTGTCCCTGGAAGTCGCGCTCGCGGGCGAGGTCCGTCGCCGTGGAGCACAGGATCTGTTTGACCCGCTCGGGGCGGCCGAGGAGTTCCCTGTTGCGGGCCAGCAGCATCGCCGCGGCTCCGCTGACGTGGGCGGCGGCCTGGCTGGTGCCGTGCATGGCCGAGATGCCCGCGCCGGGGATGGGGCCGTCGATGTCCTCGCCGGGCGCGAGGAGGTCCGGCTTCGGCCTGCCGTCGCCCGTGGGGCCGCGGCTGGAGAAGTAACTGACGCCGTGGCGGTGCGGGTTGCTGCGGTGCGTCGAGCCGACGGTGATGACCGACTCCGCGTTGCCCGGGTCGGAGATGCTGATGCTGCGGTAGTCGGCGCCCAGTGTCCGGACGGCTCCGCCGAACCCGGCGTTCCCGGCCGCCGTGACGACTACGACACCCGAGCGCACGAGGTGGTCGCACTCGATGCAGACGGGTGTCCATCCGGTGGAGTGGCTCGCCACGTCGTGCGGTACGGAGAGGCTGATGTTGACCCCGGCGATGACGAACCGGCCGGCCTGCTCGTTGATGTGCCGGATCGCCTGGAGCGCCGTCACGATGGAGAACTCGTCGCCCTCGCCCCCGTCGTCGAGGACCCGGAAGTCGTACAGGCGGATCTGCGGGCAGATGCCGCGGAACGCGCGGTCCGGCCAGCTCGCGCCGAGGATGCCGGCGACGTGGGTGCCGTGGTGGTCGCCCGGTGTCGTGTACGGCATGTCGGTCCGCATCGCCCGGGCCTGCCCCGCGGGCAGTTCCATCTCGACGTACGGCAGGGCGCGGTTCCAGTCGATCAGCCCGTTCTCCAGCGCGTCGGCCGACAGGGTGCCCCGTACGCCCACGAAGTTGAACGCCCGGGTGACGCGGGAGGCGAGTTGCTTCGCCGGGGTGACGGAGGTGTCCCAGCCGTAGAAGGCGGGGTGGCGGGCGTCGATGCCGCTGTCGACGACGGCCCAGCCGATCGAGCCGCAGTCGACGGAGAACACCTGCTCGGCGGCGTCCGCCTTGATGGTCGACCGGGAGCGGACGACCGCCGGGGCGGCCTGACGGTTCGTCGTCACCGACGTGACCGGGTGGCGCTGCCTGCGGTCGATGACCCCGCGCGCCGGCAGGTCCGCCGGCCGGGTCAGGGGCGAATCCACGGCGACGGCCGCCAGCATGCCGGTCATCAGCCGGACGGTCGCCGCTTCGTCGGCCGGCTCGCCCGGCCGGTCCGCCTGCGAGGAGGCGATGACGCCGTGCAGCAGGTTGAGAAACCATTCGAGGTGTTTGCCGCGCTCCTGGCGCCGTTCGATGTTGTCGTGCACGTCGCTGGTCGGCGGGCTCTTCACATGGCCGTGGAGAGCCGCCTCGATGCCCGGCTGCCCCACCTGTTCGGCGATCTCCTGGGCGAGGCGCACCAGGCTGAGGAGGTTCGTCATGGGCAGGACCGCGCGCACCACTTCGCCGAGCGTGAGGCGCGCCGCCACGAAGCTGCCCGCGGCGACCGGTTCGCACTCCGTCATCTCCAGTTCCCTGAAGTGCTGGAGGACGAGCAGGGCGCCGTGCTCCTCGTTGATCGCCAGGATCAGATCCTCGCGGTGCTCCGGCGGGCACGGCTGGGCCAGTGCCAGCCAGGCGTCGAAACGCACCGGGCAGTTGGTGGCCCACGGAACGGGAAACGGTCCCTGCCCGTAGAACGCCGCCTCTAGTCGGTCGCGGTCCATAAGGGCTCCCGGATCCCTGGTCAGCCGCTGCGGCGGCTGTGACGGAGGGACGGACATCGGCGGAACCGGTGTTACGGGTGGTGCTCCCATTCTCCGTCCGCGCCCGGGGGGCCGCAACAACGGGCGTTCAGCGCACGCCCTGTGGGCGGAACTGCACGCTGATGCGCGGCCCCACGGCCCGTGACGTCTTGGGAATCGCGTGTTCCCAGGTGCGTTGGCAACTGCCGCCCATGACGATGAGGTCGCCGTGCCCGAGCGGCTTGTGCACCGTGGCGGCGTCACGCCGGCGCGGACGCAGCGCGAGCTGGCGGGGCGCGCCCAGCGACATGATCGCGACCATGGTGTCCTCGGTGCTGCCGCGGCCGATGGTGTCGCCGTGCCAGGCAACGCTGTCCCGTCCGTCACGGTAGAGGCAGAGCCCGGCGGTCACGAACGGTTCGCCGAGCTCGGCGGCGTAGTGGGCGTTCAGGGCGGTACGGGCCTCTTCGAGGCTCGGGTGCGGCAGGGCGTCGTCCGCGCCGAAGAACGCCAGCAGGCGCGGCACCTCGACCACGCGCTCGTACATGACCCGCTGCTCGGCGCGCCACTCGACGTCGTGCGCCAGTGCGTCGAAGAGGGCGTCGGCCCCGGTGGCCCACTGCGGCAGCACGTCGATCCAGGCGCCGTGGCCCAGGTCGGTGCGGCGCAGTCCGTGCAGCGGTCCGAGGGCGATCTCGTCCCCCTGGTCGAAGAGCGAACCCTGGAGGTGTACGGCCATGCCCCCAGCGTACCGCCACTCAAACGTGTGTGCGATTACAGTGCGAGGGGCTCGACCTCCCGGCCGGGCGGGGCGAAGAACTCCGCCACCCGCGCGTCGGTGACCTCCGCGAGGGTGCGCGGGGACCAGCGCGGGGAGCGGTCCTTGTCGATCACCTGGGCGCGGATGCCCTCGACCAGGTCGGGCGAGGACAGCGCCGCGCACGAGACGCGGTACTCCTGCTCCAGGACCTGGGCCAGTGTGCCGAGCGCCGCCGCCCGGCGCATCGCGGTCAGCGTCACCTTGAGGGCCAGGGGCGACTTGCCGAGGATCGTGCCGGCCGCCTCCTTGGCCGCCGGCTCGCCGCTGTCGAGGAGCCGGTCGAGGATCTCCTCCACGGTGCCCGCCGCGTAGCAGTGGTCGATCCAGTCGCGGTGGGCGGCGAGCTGCCCGTCCGGCGCCGGGCGGGCATACCGGGCCACCGCGTCCGCCGCCTCCCGCGTCGCGAGGTCGGCGAGCAGGCCGGGCAGCCGGTCCGACGGCACGAAGTGGTCGGCGAGCCCGCACAGCAGGGCGTCCGCCGCGCCGACCGCCGTACCCGTGAGGGCCAGGTGGGTGCCGAGTTCGCCGGGGGCCCGCGACAGCAGCCAGGTGCCGCCGACGTCCGGCACGAAACCGATGCCGGTCTCCGGCATGGCGACCCGGGAGCGCTCGGTGACGACGCGGACGCCGCCGTGCGCGGAGATCCCGACGCCGCCGCCCATCACGATGCCGTCCATGACGGCGACGTACGGCTTGGAGTAGCGCGCGATGTGCGCGTTCAGCCGGTACTCGTCGCGCCAGAACGCGGCGGAGGCGGTGCCCCCGGCGACGGCGTCCGCGTGGATCGACCGGATGTCCCCGCCCGCGCACAGGCCCCGCTCCCCCGCCCCGGTGACCACCACGGTCGCGACCGCCGGGTCCCGTTCCCAGGCGGCGAGCGCGGCGGCGGCCCGGTTCACCATGGCGTGGTCGAGGGCGTTGATCGCGCGGGGACGGTTCAGCGTGAGGCGGGCGGCGTGCCCGTCGGTGCGCAGGAGCACGGAGTCGTCGGTCATCGGGGGTTCGGGTCCTTCCAACGGTCGCGGACGGTCTTTCTACACCCGGCCGTCCTCCGGCCGCCCGGCGGGCGGGCACGACGGCCCCCGGGGCCCCCGGCGGGTGAGTCCGGGACCGTCCCGGCGCGCCGCGTGAAGCTCCGCTGTCGGCCCGGTTAAGAAAACCTCGATGGACCGCGCGCCGCCGGCGCGACAGATTGGTACGCGTTCACGATCTCCCCCGCACCCCCGCCTGGAGCCGAAGCCATGAAGGCACTTGTCAAGCAGTACGCCGAGCCCGGGCTGTGGCTGATGGACGTGCCGGAGCCGGAGACGGGCCCCGGTGACGTGCTGATCAAGGTGCTGCGCACCGGCATCTGCGGCACGGACCTGCACATCAGGTCATGGGACGGCTGGGCGCAGCAGGCCGTCTCCACGCCGCTGGTCCTCGGCCACGAGTTCGTGGGCGAGGTCGCGGCCGTCGGCGCCGACGTCCAGGACATCGCGGTCGGGGACCTGGTCAGCGGCGAGGGCCACCTGGTGTGCGGGAAGTGCCGCAACTGCCTGGCGGGACGCCGCCACCTGTGCCGCTCCACGGTGGGACTCGGTGTCGGCCGCGACGGCGCCTTCGCCGAGTACGTCGCCCTGCCGGCGTCCAACGTGTGGGTGCACCGCGCGAAGGTCGACCTGGACGTGGCCGCGATCTTCGACCCGTTCGGCAACGCGGTGCACACGGCGCTCTCCTTCCCGCTGGTCGGCGAGGACGTGCTGATCACCGGCGCGGGCCCCATCGGCATCATGGCGGCGGCCGTCGCCCGGCACGCCGGTGCGCGCAACGTGGTGATCACCGACGTCAGCGAGTCCCGTCTGGAGATCGCCCGCAAGGCCGGCGCGACCCTGGCCCTCAACGTCGCGGAGTCGGACATCGCCGACGCGCAGCGGCAGCTGGGCCTCAAGGAGGGCTTCGACATCGGTCTGGAGATGTCGGGCCGGCCGGAGGCGATGCGGGACATGGTCGCGAACATGACGCACGGCGGGCGGATCGCGATGCTCGGCCTGCCGGCCGAGGAGTTCGCGGTCGACTGGTCGAAGATCGTGACGTCGATGATCACCGTCAAGGGGATCTACGGGCGCGAGATGTTCGAGACCTGGTACGCCATGACGGTGCTGCTGGAGGGCGGCCTCGACCTGAGCCCCGTCATCACGGGGAGCTACGCGCACCAGGACTTCGACGCGGCGTTCGACGAGGCGGCGACCGCCCGCAGCGGCAAGATCATCCTCGACTGGACCACCTGAGTCCGTACCGCCCCACCGCCCGGGCGCCGCGTCGCGCCGACCGCCCGGTCACGGCGCCCGGTCCCGCGCCGCGCCGAGCCGCCCGGACCGCCCACCCCACACCACCGCAGGGAGAGCCCGCCCCATGTTCACCTCCGTCCGCGAAGACCTCCGCACCACCCTCGACGAGATCCGCACCGCCGGCCTCTACAAGCCCGAGCGCGTCATCGCCACCCCCCAGAGCGCCTCCGTGTCCGTCCCCTCCGGCGACGTGCTGAACTTCTGCGCCAACAACTACCTGGGCCTCGCCGACCACCCCGAGGTCGTCGCCGCCGCCAAGGACGCCCTGGACCGCTGGGGCTACGGCATGGCCTCGGTCCGTTTCATCTGCGGCACCCAGGAGATCCACAAGGAGCTGGAGCAGCGCCTCTCCGCCTTCCTCGGCCAGGAGGACACGATCCTGTACTCCTCCTGCTTCGACGCCAACGGCGGCGTCTTCGAGACCCTCCTCGGCCCCGAGGACGCGGTCATCTCCGACGCCCTGAACCACGCGTCGATCATCGACGGCATCCGCCTGTCCAAGGCCCGCCGCCACCGCTACGCCAACCGCGACCTCGCCGACCTGGAGCAGCAGCTCAAGGACACCCAGGACGCCCGCCGGCGCCTGATCGTCACCGACGGCGTGTTCTCCATGGACGGTTACGTCGCCCCGCTCGCCGAGATCTGCGACCTCGCCGACCGCTACGACGCCATGGTCATGGTCGACGACTCGCACGCCGTCGGCTTCGTCGGCCCCGAGGGCCGCGGCACCCCCGAGCTGCACGGCGTGATGGACCGGGTCGACATCATCACCGGCACGCTCGGCAAGGCGCTCGGCGGCGCGTCCGGCGGTTACGTCGCGGCCCGCGCGGAGATCGTCGAGCTGCTGCGCCAGCGTTCGCGCCCGTACCTCTTCTCGAACTCCCTCGCCCCGGTGATCGCCGCCGCGTCGATCAAGGTCCTGGACCTGCTGGAGTCGGCGGGCGAGCTGCGCGAGCGCCTGACCGCCAACACGAAGCTCTTCCGTACGAAGATGACCGAGGCCGGTTTCGAGATCCTGCCCGGCGACCACGCCATCGCGCCCGTCATGATCGGCGACGCCGCGGAGGCCGGCCGCATGGCGGAGCTGCTGCTGGAGCGCGGCGTGTACGTGATCGGCTTCTCGTACCCGGTGGTCCCCATGGGGGCGGCGCGCATCCGGGTCCAGCTCTCGGCGGCGCACTCGACCGCCGACGTCGAGCGGGCCGTGGCGGCCTTCGTCGACGCCCGCGCGACAATGGCTGTGTGATCGACCCCAGACGACTGCGCATCCTGCGGGCCGTGGCGGACCACCGGACGGTGACCGCCGCGGCGGCCGCGCTGTACCTGACCCCGTCAGCCGTGTCCCAGCAGCTCGCCGCGCTGGAGCAGGAGACCGGGCACACGCTGCTGACCCGCAGCGGCCGGGGCGTACGGCTGACGGCGGCGGGCGACATCCTGCTGGCCCACGCCAACGCGGTGCTCTCCCAGCTGGAGCGGGCGGAGGCCGAGCTGGCGGCGTACGCAGGCGGGGCGGCCGGCGAGGTACGGGTGGTCGCCTTCGCGACCGGCATCGCGGAGGTGCTGGCCCCGGCGATCAGCCGTCTCGCGGACGGCCACCCCGGCATCCGGGTCCGGGTGCGGGACGCCGAGGGCGACGAGAGCCTGCCGCTGGTGCTGGACGGCGAGGCGGACGTGGCGCTGGCGGTGGAGTACCGGGGGGCGCCCCGCGAGGACGACCGGCGCCTCGCTCGCGTACCGCTCTACGCGGAGCCCTTCGACGCCGTCCTGCACGCGTCGCACCCGCTCGGCCAGAACCCCGAGGTCGCCCTGGCGGAGCTGGCCGACAGCGACTGGATCGGCCCGTATCCCGGCAATCCCTGCCACGACGTGATGCTGCTGGCCTGCGAACTCGCCGGTTTCCAGCCGCGCCTGGCGCACTCGTCGGACGACTTCCGCGCCGTCGTGGCGCTGGCGGGCGCGGGGGCGGGCGTGGCGCTGGTGCCGCGTTCGGCGCTGCGCGGGATGGAGCTCAAGGACACGGTGGTACGCCCGGTCGCCGGCCCGGCGGCCACCCGGCGGGTGTTCGCGGCGGTGCGCCGGGGGGCGGAGGACCACCCGTTGATCAAGCCGGTGCTGGACGCGCTCGCCGCGTCGGCGGCCGGTCTGTCCACCACCGCCTGACGGCGGCCCGCGCATACAGCGCCCAGCGGCTCGGCAGGGCGGTGGCTACGGCGACCCGGGCCGGTTCGAGCGCGGTCTCGCCGTCCTCGACGTCCCACAGGGCGTTCCGCACGACGCGGCCGGGTGTCCAGCCCGCCGCCCGCCGGCGGTCCAGGCCGAGGACCTCCGTCAGCAGGTCGAAGCGGCGGCGACACGCCGCCGGCCCATCCGTACGCGAACTCACCGCCCTGGGGCCGGAGACGGCACCACGCCATCACGACCCGGTACGCACAACAGCCCTCGCGTCACGACACGCCAACGACCCGCCCGTACGCGAACACACCGCCCGGGGGCGGGAGACGGCGGCAGGCCGTCACGTCCCGGTACGCACGACCGCTCGCGTCACGGCACCGGCGCGTGACGGTGCTCGCCGTCACGACCGGGCGAAGTCACCCGTCTCACCCGTGACGGCCTGCGCCCGCTCCGCCGCCGGGTCCGCCGCCCCCTCCGCCTGCGGTAGTCGGGGTTCCGCAGCCTCGTCGGTCAGTGGCTGCCGGGGCTCGGCCGCCGGGGTCTGCGGGTGCTCCGGTGCGGCGCCGGCGCCCGTCCGCCCCCGCTGCCGCTCCTGCTCCGGCGGCGGCCCCTGCTGCTGCGCGGCCCGCTCCAGGAACCGCAGCAGCTCCACGGGGAAGGGCAGTACCAGCGTCGAGTTCTTCTCGGCCGCCACCGCCACCACCGTCTGGAGCAGGCGCAGTTGCAACGCCGCCGGCTGGTCGGACATGACCCCGGCCGCCTCCGCCAGCTTCTTCGACGCCTGGAGTTCCGCGTCCGCGTTGATCACGCGGGCCCGCCGTTCACGGTCGGCCTCGGCCTGCCGGGCCATGGACCGCTTCATCGTCTCGGGCAGCGACACGTCCTTGATCTCGACCCGGTCGATGGACACGCCCCATCCGACGGCCGGGCTGTCCAGCATGAGCTCCAGGCCCTGGTTGAGCTTCTCCCGGTTCGACAGCAGGTCGTCGAGGTCGCTCTTGCCGATGATCGAGCGCAGCGACGTCTGCGCCATCTGGGAGACCGCGAAGCGGTAGTCCTCCACCCTCACCACGGCGTCGGCGGCGTCCATCACCTTGAAGTAGATGACCGCGTCCACCCGCACCGTGACGTTGTCGCGGGTGATGCCGTCCTGGGCGGGCACCGGCATCGTCACGATCTGCATGTTGACTTTCCGCAACCGGTCGACGCCGGGCACGATCATGGTGAAACCGGGGCCCCGGACGTCCTGGCGCAGCCGCCCGAGGCGGAAGACCACGCCCCGCTCGTACTGCCGCACCACGCGCGCCCCAGCCGCCACGTACACCACGGCGGCCGCTCCCGTGGCCGCCCCGACTGCCAAAAGCTCCTCGAGCATCACGACCCCCAATGGGTCCGAGTCGCATCTTGATTGTCACCATACGCCCGGGTATGCACCTGGGTCGAGAAGCGAGTCGGGGCCGCAATTGAACATGGAATCCATTTGCATGTAGCGTTCGGTGACCGCGCACCCGCCCGCTCTCCCACCAGGAGGACCCCATGGCCGTACCCAAGCGGAAGATGTCCCGCAGCAACACCCGGCACCGGCGCGCCCAGTGGAAGGCCACCACGCCGCAGCTCGTCCCCGTCACCGTCGACGGCTCCGTGTACCGCGTGCCGCAGCGGCTGGCCAAGGCGTACGAGCGCGGCCTGCTGCGCCCCGAGGGCTGACCGGCGTGAGCGACCCGACCCTCCCCGGCCGCGGCCGGCTGCCCGTCACCGTGCTCTCCGGGTTCCTCGGGGCCGGCAAGACGACCCTCCTCAACCACATCCTGGGCAACCGGGACGGCCTGCGCGTCGCCGTGATCGTCAACGACATGAGCGAGGTCAACATCGACGCCGCGCTCGTACGGGGCGGCACCGCGGCGCTCTCGCGCACCGAGGAGCGTCTGGTCGAGATGACCAACGGCTGCATCTGCTGCACCCTGCGCGACGACCTGCTCGAAGAGGTCGAGCGGCTGGCCGGGGAGGGCCGTTTCGACTACCTGCTCATCGAATCGAGCGGCATCTCCGAACCCATGCCGGTCGCCGCCACGTTCGCGTTCCCGCGCGACGACGGGGCGACCCTCGGCGACCTGGCCCGCCTCGACACCATGGTCACCGTCGTCGACGCGGCGGGATTCCTGCCCGAGCTGAACAGTGGCGACGCGCTCGCCGAACGCGGCCTCGACCAGTACGAGGACGACGACCGCACGGTCAGCGACCTGCTGATGGACCAGATCGAGTTCGCCGACGTCATCGTCCTCAACAAGCTCGACCTCGTCGACACAAAGACCGCCCACCGCCTGCGGGCGGCCCTCTCCCGCCTCAACCCGGCGGCCAGGATCGTCGCGGCCACCCACGGCCGCGTGCCGCCCGCCGAGGTGCTCGGCACCGGGCTCTTCGACCTGGAGCGCGCCCAGCAGGCGCCGGGCTGGGTGCGGGAGCTGAACGGCGACCACGTACCGGAGACCGAGGAGTACGACATCTCCAGCACGGTGTTCCGCGCGGACCGCCCCTTCCACCCCGGACGCCTGTGGGAGTTCGTCACCGCCGGACTGGACAGCGGGGCGTACGGCCGGATCCTGCGCTCCAAGGGCTTCTTCTGGCTGACCACCCGGCCGCGCGTCACCGGCCTGTGGTCGCAGGCCGGCGCGGTGGCCCGCTTCGAGCCCTCGGGCGCACGGGACGCCGACACCGAGCAGGGGCAGGAACTCGTCTTCATCGGTACGGGCCTGCGGGCGGAGGCGCTGCACACCGCGCTGACGGCGTGCCTGGCCACCCCCGGGGAGGAAGCCCCGGCGCACGACCCCTTCCCGGCCTGGGAGACGTACGGCATCGACGACGCCTGCGCGCACGAGTCCGAGGCGGCTCGGGAAGCCTGAACCAGCGCCATCCATTCGGACGCGATTTTCGCTGCCTATTGTGCGACGAATAGCGCCAAGCAGGGGAATTTCTCGGGAATACGCCCTCCGATGCATCCGCGAACGTAACTGCTCACACGGCTCTTTTTCCGCATCGCCAGGGTCTTATTTCACTTCACCGAGAAAGCAGGACCGCATGCGAGCCATTCGAGCCCTTGTCGTCGCCATTTCCGTGGGCGCGCTTTCGCTGGGCACGACCACCATCTCCCAGGCAATCAACCTGGAACACCCCGGAGTCGGGAAGGGCCAGCAGTCCCAGCGCTTCATGGGCGGGGAAAAGGGCGGCGACAAGGGCCCCAAGAAGGTCGTGCACAAGATCGTGCACATCGAGAAGAACAAGCTCATCCACAGCTGCCAGGGCACGTTCAAGTACTGCACGAAGAATGTCGTGTACAGCCCGACCATCCTGGACGGTCTCACCACCGGCCTTATCGGCCTGATCGGCAACAACGGCACGACCAACGGCTCGACCGGCATGAACGGAACCAACGGGACCAACGGAACCAATGGCACGAACGGAACCAACGGAACCAGCACCAACGGAACCAGCACCAACGGCGGCGGGGAGGCGCAGTGGTGTTCGCCGGGCTTCTGGCGTAACCACCACCCGGAGGCGTGGGGCCCCACGGGCCTGAACGGCTCCGAGTCCTACAGCTCGGTGTTCGACGGCGACCTGCCCTCGCGGTCGCGGCGGGGCGTCAGGGAGAACGCACCGCTCAACCCGTCGATCCTCTACGTCCTCCAGCACCCCCAGTACTACGGCGGTGACGACACGAACCGCATCGCGGACGAGCTGAGCGACCGGGACCCCCGTATCAACTTCACGGGCCAGCGCGTCGACAACTGCCCGCTCTAGTGACCACGGCCCGGGGGGGGGGGCCAGCCCGGCCCCCCCCGGGCCGAACGGCTTTTGGCTCAAAGAAAAAAGAAGAATAAAAAAAAAAAAAAAAGACCCGACAATGAAAAAGTTT
>NZ_JBSGYQ010000007.1:0-122603 GCF_053610585.1 Streptomyces sp. NPDC054887
TCTGGCGTTGACTTTTGGCACGCTGTTGAGTTCTCAAGGAACGGACGCTTCCTTTGTACTCACCCTCTCGGGCTTTCCTCCGGGCTTTCGTTCGGTACTTCGTGTTTCCAACCTTACCAGATCCGTTTTCCGTTCCGTTTCCGGTTCGGAGTTTGTTTCTGGTGGCCGTTGGAGTGGCCTTTTGCCTTTCGGCTTGTCCCCGACTTTATCAGAACCATTTCCGCCGACCTAATCGGCTTCGTGGTTCGAAATTCGAATCGAGAGGCTCTCCAGGAAGTAACACCGCCGGAGAGCGAGACAGACGCTAACCGTTGCCAGTGGGTATGTCCACCCGTTGCAACCGTTTGAATCTACCTCCCCACGCCAGCCGTGTCAACAGCTCTTGTGGGGCGGACAGGACAGTACCAGCTCAGAGGGGTCGTACGCACATCACGCGGCTGTGGGGAGCTCCGCGCTGCGGTCGGCCTCGTCGACGTCGCCCTGGTCGCCCGCCCGGGCCGCTCGGCCGCCGAGGACGTAGACGTACGCGAGGAAGGCCAGTTCGGCGACGACCCCGATCGCGATACGGGCCCAGGTCGGGAGGCCGGACGGCGTGACGAAGCCTTCGATCACGCCGGCGACGAACAGGACGAGCGCCAGGCCGACCGCCATGCCCAGAGCCGCGCGTCCTTCCTGAGCCAGGGCGGTGCGACGGGTTCTCGGGCCCGGGTCGATGAGGGTCCATCCCAGGCGCAGACCGGTGCCTGCTGCCACGAAGACGGCGGTGAGTTCCAGCAGGCCGTGCGGTATGACCAGGCCCAGGAAGACGTCGAGGCGGCCGGCCGAGGACATCAGGCCGAAGGCGACACCCAGGTTCAGCATGTTGAGAAAGAGGATCCAGAGGACCGGGAAGCAGAGGAAGGCGCCAAGGACCAGGCACATGGCGGCGGCCTGGGCGTTGTTCGTCCACACCTGGGCGGCGAAGGACGCGGCGGGGTGGCTGGAGTAGTACGTCTCGTACTGGCCGCCCGGGCGGGTCATGTCGCGGAGCTCCCCGGGCGCCGCGATGGCGGCCTGGACCTCGGGGTGGGTGGCGATCCACCAGCCGATGACGGCGGCCACGGCGATGGAGAGCAGTGCGGTGGGGACCCACCAGTGGCGGGTGCGGTAGATCGCGGCGGGAAAACCGGCGGTGAGAAAGCGGGTCGCGTCGCGCCAGGACGCTCGGCGGGTGCCGGTCACCGTGGCACGGGCCCGGGCGACGAGCTGGGTGAGGCGGGCGGTGAGCGTGGGGTCCGGGGCGCTCGACTGGATGAGCGAGAGGTGGGTGGCCGTGCGCTGGTAGAGGGCGACGAGTTCGTCGGCTTCCGCGCCGGTGAGGCGGCGGCCGCGACGCAGGAGGTGGTCCAGTCGGTCCCACTCGGCGTGGTGGGCGGTGACGAAGACGTCGAGGTCCATGATCGGCTGCTGCTCCAGGCCCTGGGTCCGTACGGTCCGTACTGCGCGGCGCGCGCTGCGGGCCAGCTTGGCAGACTGGGGATCCAGGGGGCAGGGGCGGGAGGAGCCGCCATGGGCGGTGGAGGGTGGGTTTCCGGTGAGTGAGCTAGTTACGGGTGACGCGGTCGTACTGGGGCTGCGGCCGGCGAGGCTGCCCAGCCGGGCGCTTGCTCTGGCCATCGACATGGCAGTGGTGTGGACGGCTTACCTGAGTGTGTCGGTGGGCCTGGCGATAGCCACCGCCTCGCTCGACGAGGCGGCGGGCATGGCGATCGCGGTGGCGTCGTTTCTGCTGGTGCTGGTCGGGGCTCCGATCGCGGTGGAGACGCTCACGCACGGGCGGTCCCTCGGGAAGATGGCGTGCGGGCTGCGGGTGGTGCGGGACGACGGGGGGCCGATCCGGTTCCGGCACGCGTTGGTGCGGGGGGCCGTGGGGGTGGTGGAAATCCTGGCAACGTTCGGGGTCGTCGCCTGTATCGCCTCGCTGGTGTCGGAGCGGGGGCGGCGGATCGGCGATGTTTTCGCGGGGACGCTCGTCGTACGGGAACGGGTGTCGGCGGGGCGGGTCGGTGCGGTGCCGCCTCCCCCACCGTGGCTGGTGGGGCGGTTCGCCACTCTTGATCTCTCGGGGGTGCCGGACGGACTGTGGCTCGCGATACGCCAGTACCTGACGCGGATGGGGCAGCTGGATCCGCAGGTGAGCTGGTCGATGGCTGAGCGGCTGGCCGGGGATCTCGCGCAGCGCACGGGGGCGCCGGCGCCGCGGGACGTACCGCCGGCGATGTACCTGGCCGCCGTGGTGAACGAGCGGCAGGCGCGGGACGCGCGGCGGGTGGGAAGCGGTGGAGGTACCGGGGCCGTGGGGGGCGGTGGGGGTGCTGTGGTTGGCGCTGCTGCGGGTGCGGGTGCGGCTTCTGCGTCCGCTTCGGGGGGTTCTGCTTTTGGAACAGGTTCAGGTGCGGCCGCTGGTGCCGGTGCCTGGCCTGGTGCCGGTGCGGGAGCTGGAGCCGGTGCGGGGTGGAGCGCCGGTGGCGGTACGCCGGGTGCCGGTCCCAGTGCCGGTGCGGGGTCGGATGCCGGTGCGGGGTCAGTCACCGGTGCGGACGCCGGAACAGGGTCGGGCGCTGGTTCTCGTACGGGGTGGGGCGCCGGTCCCACTACCGGTGGGGCAGACATCGGGGCGGACGCCGGCTCGGGCTCCGGTCCTGGTACGGACTCGGGTGCGGGGGCTGAGGGGAGTGACTTGCCGGGGGGTCCGGTGGAGGTGCGGCGGGCGCCCGGCCGGACCGGGTTCGCGCCGCCTGCTTAGGGTTGCCGGCCTCCTTGCGACCTCTGTGAATGCGGGCCCCGGTTTCTCCACGGGCTGAGGCTGTACGGGGCGATTGCTTTGCGCCGTCGAAGGCGGCCGCTGTGGTCGGTCTAGCTGCCCCCGACAGAGCGGGCGGGGCGCGGTGCAGCCGTTGTGCGGGCGGTGAAGCGTGGCACGCGGGCCGCGGGCCCGCTCACGCCGCCGGAAGGTCATGCGCCGCACCAGGGTGTCTCGCCTCCGGGGACGGCGTGCGTGGAGGGCGCGTACGGCCCAGGTGGCTCCGTGCTGCGTGTCGAGTGAACTGTGACGGGCCTCGGGGCGAGGGGGCCTCTCGGCGTCGGGGTCAGGGGAAGACCGAGGGTGGGGTTTCCAGGTGTTCGAGTTCCAGGCCGGGGGCTGACAGGACCACGTCGCCGGCGATGTGCACGAGGTGCTGTTCACCGGTGTCCAGGGCGTTGACCTGGTACTCGTCCACCGTCAGGGGGCCATTGTCAGTGGCATGCGCTTCACTCTTCCGCAAGGCCCAGGACTGGTCGATGGTGCGGGGGGCCAGGACCGGGTCGGTGAAGGCGACCAGGCGGACACGGGTGGCGGGGGAACCGGGGGTGAGGCGGAGGAGACGGGTGGTGGCGATGAGGAAGGCGGGGGATGTGCCGGTGAAGGTGTGGGCGCGCGCGTTGCCTTCTGTGGCGTGAGTGCCGGTCGGGTCGGTTCGGACCCAGGTGACGCCGTCGATCGCGGCGCCCCTGACCTGCCAGCTCGCGGCGTGCAGTTCGAGGCGGATGGGGCGGCCGAGTTCGTCGATGGCCAGGTCGACGGACCCGGCGTGGTCGCCCGAGGGGGTGGTGATCTGCGAGACGTAACGCCAGCCGGAGGGGCCGGGGGCGCAGTGGAAGTGTTCTTCGCCGAGGGGGGTGTGGTCGTGGGGGTCGTGGAGCGAATAACGGCCGCGGGGCATGGGTCTCGGGTCCTTAGGGGTCCGACATGGGGCAGGCCCCCGACACGGGGGTGCGGGGGCCTGCCTGCAAGTTACTGCTGCTGAGTGCCGGGCGTACGGCTCAGTAGCGGTAGTGGTCGGACTTGTACGGGCCGTCGACCTCGACGCCGATGTAGGCGGCCTGCTCGGGGCGGAGGGTCGTGAGCTTGACGCCGAGGGCGTCGAGGTGGAGGCGGGCGACCTTCTCGTCGAGGTGCTTGGGGAGCACGTAGACGTCGGTCGGGTACTCCTCGGGCTTGGTGAACAGCTCGATCTGGGCCAGCGTCTGGTCCGCGAAGGAGTTGGACATCACGAACGAGGGGTGGCCGGTGGCGTTGCCCAGGTTCAGCAGGCGGCCCTCGGAGAGGACGATGATCACCTTGCCGTCGGGGAACTTCCAGGTGTGGACCTGCGGCTTGACCTCGTCCTTGACGATGCCGGGCACGGCGGCGAGGCCGGCCATGTCGATCTCGTTGTCGAAGTGGCCGATGTTGCCGACGATCGCCTGGTGCTTCATCTTGGCCATGTCCGCGGCCATGATGATGTCCTTGTTGCCGGTCGTGGTGATGAAGATGTCGGCGGTCTCGACGACGTCGTCGAGCGTCGTCACCTGGTAGCCGTCCATCGCCGCCTGAAGGGCGCAGATCGGGTCGATCTCGGTGACGATCACGCGGGCGCCCTGGCCGCGCAGGGACTCCGCGCAGCCCTTGCCCACGTCGCCGTAACCGCAGACGACGGCGACCTTGCCGCCGATCAGGACGTCGGTGGCGCGGTTGATGCCGTCGATGAGGGAGTGGCGGCAGCCGTACTTGTTGTCGAACTTCGACTTCGTCACGGCGTCGTTCACGTTGATCGCCGGGAAGAGGAGGGTGCCGTCGCGGTGCATCTCGTACAGGCGGTGGACACCGGTGGTGGTCTCCTCCGTCACGCCGCGGATCTCGGAGGCGAGCTGGGTCCACTTCTGCGGGCTCTCACCGAGGGTGCGGTTGAGGAGCGTGAGGATGTGGGCGTACTCCTCGCTGTCCGCGGTGGACGGGTCCGGAGCCGCGCCGGCCTTCTCGAACTCCACGCCCTTGTGGACGAGGAGGGTGGCGTCGCCACCGTCGTCGAGGATCATGTTCGGGCCGCCGGTGGGCGTGTTCGGCCAGGTGAGGGCCTGCTCCGTGCACCACCAGTACTCCTCCAGGGTCTCGCCCTTCCAGGCGAAGACCGGGACGCCGGCCGGGGCGTCGGGGGTGCCGTTCGGGCCGACCGCGATGGCCGCCGCGGCGTGGTCCTGGGTGGAGAAGATGTTGCAGGACGCCCAGCGGACGTCGGCGCCGAGGGCGACCAGCGTCTCGATGAGGACGGCCGTCTGCACGGTCATGTGCAGGGAACCGGTGATGCGGGCGCCGGCCAGGGGCTGGGCGGCGGCGTACTCCTTGCGGATCGACATCAGGCCGGGCATCTCGTGCTCGGCGAGAGTGATCTCCTTGCGGCCGAAGGCGGCGAGCGAGAGGTCGGCGACCTTGAAGTCCTGGCCGGTTGCGACAGTCGTCATGCGGGCTGCTCCTCGTGGATGTGGGTCGAGGTGGGTACGGCTGACTCTGCGGCGGCGGGCATACGAGTGCCCGGGCGCTCGCAGCGCAGTCCGTCGGAGGCCCTCTCTCCCTCGGCCGGCCCACCGGACCGCCCGACCGCCATCAGCAGCGACGTCTGGCTAGGTCACGAATCTACACCGATCGGCCCAGTGATCCCCAGCCGCCCTGGTCAGCAGTACGCCGCCGTCGGCCCGTGCACCTGAGGGCTCTAGCGTGTGGGCGGCACATTCCGGGGAGGGGTTTCGATGCGACAGACGGCAGTGACGGGCGGACGGCGTCCGGGCAGAGGGCTGGGAATCGCGGCAGTCGTGCTGCTGATCGCGGGGGCGGTGCTCGCTGCGGCCGGGCTCGGTCTGAGCCGGGGCGGATACCAGGCCTCCAAGGTCGGCAGCGACAGCATGAGTCCGACGTACCGGCAGGGCGACACGATCGTCGCCGAGGAGATAGCCGGCGACGACGTACGGCGTGGGGACGTGGTGCTCTACGCGGCTCCCGAGCGGATTCCCGGCAGGCTCGTCCTGCAGCGGGTCGTGGCTGTGGGCGGCGACCGGGTGGCCTACCGGGACGGCGACGCGTCGGTGAGGCTGAACGGTTCGCCGCTCGACGAGCCGTATGTGCGCGACGGCCTGGCCGGTGTCGCCGGCGCGGCGTTCGACGTCACGGTCCCCGAGGGGCGCATGTTCGTGCTGGGGGACAACCGGGGGAACTCGCTGGATTCGCGGTTCTTCCTCTCCGAGCGGTCGGGAACGGTCGCCGTTTCCAGCGTGCGCGGCCGGGTGCTGGACGACTGGACGGTGCCGGTGGTGCTCTTCGCCGCGGGCATGGCGGGTGTGCTGCTGTTCCTGACCGGCGGGGGCCTCGGGGCGGCCGCCCTGGTGGTGCGGCGCCGAGGGGTGGCGACCGTTCCGGCCCCGGTGTGGCCGGCCGCGCCGCAGCCTCCGGCGTAGCTGGAGGGCTTGCCGCGGGCGCCGGTAGGCGGGGCCGGCGCGGCGTCCGGCGCAGCGGGAGTCGTGGCGCGGCCTGGGCGTAACAAGGGCCGCAGGCTCCGGCGTGGCCGAAAGCGCGCTGCGGCATTTGGCGTCTTCGGGGTGGTGAGGAGCCGTGCCTGCGGGCTGAGGTGCGACGTCTCGCCTACGCGTTCGGCGTCCCTGGGAGTAGGCGGTGCAGCGGAAGGCCCCCGCCGGTGTGTCGGTGGGGGCCTTCGGTCCGGCGGGGTGGTGTCAGTGGGTGGCGGGGCCGCCGGGGGTGGTCGCCGGGTTCTCGCCGGCCGTCGCGGCGGCCTCGCTGTAGATGTCCGGCTCCAGGTAGATCACCCGGGCGATCGGGACGGCGGCGCGGATGCGGTCCTCCGCCGCGTTGATCGCGTGGGCGACCTCGGTGGCGGTCTCGTCGTGCCGGACCGCGATCTTGGCGGCGACCAGCAGTTCCTCGGGGCCGAGGTGGAGCGTGCGCATGTGGATGACGCGGGTGACCGTCTCGCCGTCCACGAGCGCGGCCTGGATCTTCTCGACGTCCTCCGTGCCCGCCGCCTCACCGAGGAGGAGCGACTTGGTCTCGGCGGCCAGGACGATCGCGATGATGATCAGCAGGACGCCGATGCACAGGGTGCCGATGCCGTCCCAGATGCCGTCGCCCGTGGCGATCGCGAGGCTGACGCCGACGAGGGCGAGGATCAGGCCGACCAGCGCGCCGAGGTCCTCGAGGAGGACGACCGGCAGCTCGGGGGCCTTGGCGCGGCGGATGAAGTCCTTCCACGACAGGTTTCCGCGGGTCTGGTTGGACTCCACGATCGCCGTGCGGAAGGAGAAGGTCTCGGCGATGATCGCGAAGACGAGGACGCCGACCGGCCAGTACCACGCTTCGATCTCGTGCGGGTCGTGGATCTTCTCGTAGCCCTCGTAGATGGCGAACATGCCGCCGACGGAGAACAGCACGATGGAGACCAGGAAGGCGTAGATGTACCGCTCGCGGCCGTAGCCGAAGGGGTGCTGCGGGGTCGCCTCGCGCTTCGCCTTCTTGCCGCCGAGCAGCAGCAGGCCCTGGTTGCCCGAGTCGGCGAGCGAGTGCACGCTCTCCGCGAGCATCGAGGACGAACCACTGAAGAGGAACGCCACGAACTTGGCTACTGCGATCGCGAGGTTGGCGGCGAGTGCCGCCACGATCGCCTTGGTTCCGCCTGACGCACTCATGGGTGCCGGATGTCCCTTCCTTGGTGCCGCGGCCCTGGCGCCGCCGTACGGCCGCACATTGTTGCAGCTTGTCGGGGCGGCGCGTGCGGACGGTACGTCAGGCGGCCACTGTGGCACGGAAGAGCGTGCCCGTACCGGACAAATCAACCGATTCGCGCGCCGGTACGAAGGCTGACTCGCCGGGTGCGAGCGTCAGTTCGCCGGCGCTGACGGTGCCCGCCGTGCACAGCAGGATCTGCGGGGCGCCCGCCGGGAGGGTGCGGGGTGCGGCGCCCGGGGCGAGTACGTGGCGCGAGAGGCGGAACTCGTCGGTCGGCGTGTCGTACACCTCCTCGCCGGTGGCGGACGACGCCTCCGGACGCAGGATGCCGGGGTCGCGGGCCTCGAAGCGGACGACGCGCAGGAGCTCGGGGACGTCGACGTGCTTGGGCGTCAGGCCGCACCGCAGCACGTTGTCCGAGTTGGCCATGATCTCGACGCCGAGGCCGCCGAGGTAGGCGTGCGGGACGCCGGCGCCGAGGAAGAGGGCCTCGCCGGGCTGGAGCCGTACGTGGTTGAGCAGCATGGCGGCGATGACGCCGGGGTCGCCGGGGAAGTGGTGGGCGATGGCCGCGTACGGGGCGAACGCGCCGCCCAGGCGGTCGGCGGCGGCAGCGGCAGCCGTGACGGTCTCGGCCATCTCGGCGCGGTCGGCCGACAGTACGGCGGTGAGCACCTCGCGCAGGGCGGCGTCCTCGGGGTGGGCGTGCAGCAGGTCGACGTACGGCTTGAGGGAGTCGACGTCGAGTGCGGCGAGGGCGTCGGCCGACGCGGCCGGGGTGCGGAAGCCGCAGAGGCCCTCGAAGGGGGTGAGGGCGCAGAGCAGTTCGGGCTTGTGGTTCGCGTCCTTGTAGTTGCGGTGCCGGGCCTCGACCGGGATTCCGGCGCTCTCCTCGGCGGCGTAACCCTCCCTGGCCTGGGCGAGGTTCGGGTGGACCTGGAGGGAGAGGGGGGCGCCGGCGGCGAGGATCTTGAGGAGGAAGGGGAGGCGGGGGCCGAACCTCTCCACGACGGCTTCGCCCAGTTCGGCCTCGGGGGCCGCGTCGATGACGGCCGACAGCGGCTGTTCGCCCGTACCGTCGCCGCGGTCGACGCGGGACGGCGCGCCGGGGTGGGCCCCCATCCACATCTCGGCCTGGGGCTCGCCGGTGGGGGCGGTGCCCAGGAGGGCCGGGATGGCTGTCGTGGAGCCCCAGGCGTAGGGGCGCACGGTGTTCGAGAGGCGGTCCATGGGGCTTCCCCTGGGTGTGGTGACTTCGCTTGTGGTGACCCTTGGCGGTGACGCCGGCGGTGCCCTCGTGGTGACGCTGTTACCCGTGGGGTGCAGTGGTGGTGCCGGTGGTGCCGCGGTCAGGTGCTGGTGTGCGTGCTCATGATCCGCCTGCGGAAGCGAGCGCCAGGTAAACGGCGGCGAAATCCGTGATGGCGAGCATCTCCGCCAGGTTCTCCATCTCGCTGCCGTCCTCCGGCTCGATCTCGCTGATGGCGGTGTCGTGGCTGAGGGCGAGTTCGCGGGCGGCCGGGGCGGCGGTCGTGCCGCCGGTCGGACGGTCCCGCAGGAGCACCACGCGGGCGTGCAGTGCCTGTGCCTCGTTGACGCGGTCGCGGAAGAAGTCGTCGGGGTCGGCTCCGGCGGCGAAGGCTCCGGAGAGCAGTACGCCGTGGGCGGGCAGGGCCTCGGGGAGCTCGGCGGGGAGGGCGGGGCGGCCGGCCAGTTCGGCCAGTACGGCGGCGAAGCGGCGGCCCACGGGCCCGGCGTACGCGCCCTCCGTCCAGATGAGCGGGAGCGAGTCGGCGAGTTCGGACGCGAGCGTCTTGGCCGGGTTTCCGTACATCGCGATGGCCGGGCCGCAGCGTTCCGCGGTGCGGTCGAGGCGGTCGGCGACGAGTCGGAGTGAGTCCGCGGGGGCGGAGATCAGGCCGAGCCGGTCGAAGAGCACGAGCAGCGGGGTCAGGAGCGCCCAGAGCGCCGCGGGGCCGGTGGCCGTGCCCTCGTCGTACTCCTCGTACGGGGCGGTCGCCATCGGTACGACCAGGCCGTGCACACCGTTGACGGATTCGCTCAGCGGGGAGCGCTGCGGGGCCACCGCGACGACCGTGCAGCCGCGGCGGTACGCCTGTTCGGCCAGGACGGCGAGGCCCGGTTCGGCGCCGTCGGGGGTGACGAGGATCAGGAGGTCGACGGAGCCTGCCCAGCCCGGGAGCGCCCAGCGCAGGGCGCCGGCGGCGGGGGCGACTCCGGTGGAGTGCAGGCGGGTGACGGGGCACGCGGCGCCGGCGAGGGTGACCAGCAGGTCGGCCACGCCGTTGGCGGCGGTGCCGGGGCCCGCGATCAGTACGGCCCGGGGGCGGCCCTCCGGTTTGATTTCGGCGAGGCCGGCCTCCGTCGCGTGCCGGGCGGCGGTCCGTACCCGGGCGCCTGCCTCGGCGGCGCCACGCAGCAGGCCGCGGCGGTCGGCGCGGGCCAGGGACTCCGGGTCGTCGAGCAACGACTCGTCGAGCATGGTGCGAGCCTCCGATCGCCGGGCGCGTGGCCTGTGGTGGGGCCCTGCGCGGGGTGGGGTTGGGGCGTTGCGGGCTGGTGCCGGGCGGGACGTCAGGCGGGGCGGCGGGCCTCGTCGACGAGGAGCACCGGGATGCCGTCCCGTACCGGGTACGCCAGGCCGCAGTCGTCGCTGGTGCAGATCAGCTCGGGGGTGTCCTCGGTGGACGCGTCGCTGAGCGGCGCGTGGCACGCGGGGCAGGCGAGGATCTCCAGAAGGCCGGCTTCGAGCGGCATGGGGTGGGTCCCTTCGAGCATGGGGAATACGGGTGCGGATTGGGCCAGGTCAGCCTACCGCCGGGTGGGGGGCGACGCGGGGTGGCGGGGCGCGGGTGTTGGCGGGAGACGACGGGGCGGGGCGCCCGGTGGCGGCTGGGTGCCGCAGGGTGCTGTCGGACCGCGCTGGACATTCCGGGCGCCGGGCCCGCGCGTCCCGTCCCTCCGGACGCCCGCCCCGCGCGTCCCGCTCCGGACGCCGCCCCGCGCGTCCCGTCCCTCCCCCGCCGCGGAGTGCTCCGTCGCGGAGTGCCGGGACGGCGCATCGGGAACGGCGAGGGCGTCGGCGGGCTCAGCGGTCGGTTTCCGGGTTCAGGCGCGGATCAGTGTCAGCGCTTCGTCGCGGGTCCTGGCCATCGTCGGCTCGTCCCTCGCCTCCACGTTCAGGCGCAGCAGCGGCTCCGTGTTCGACGGGCGGAGGTTGAACCACCAGTCGGCGGCGGTGACCGTCAGGCCGTCGAGTTCGTCGATTGTGACGCCCTCGCGGTCCGCGTACGCCGCCTTCACCGCCGCCATGCGGCCCGCCTGGTCGTCCACCGTGGAGTTGATCTCGCCGGAGCCGGCGTAGCGGTCGTACTCCGCGACGAGGGCGGAGAGGGTCCCGTCCTGGCCGCCGAGGGCCGCGAGGACGTGGAGGGCGGCCAGCATGCCGGTGTCCGCGTTCCAGAAGTCGCGGAAGTAGTAGTGCGCCGAGTGCTCGCCGCCGAAGATCGCGCCGGTGCGGGCCATCTCCTCCTTGATGAAGGAGTGGCCGACGCGGGTGCGGACCGGCGTGCCGCCGTTCTCCCGTACGACCTCGGGGACGGACCACGAGGTGATCAGGTTGTGGATGACGGCGCCCTCGCCCCCGTTGCGCGCCAGCTCGCGCGCCGCGACCAGGGCGGTGATCGCGGACGGCGAGATGCCTTCGCCGCGCTCGTCCACGACGAAGCAGCGGTCCGCGTCGCCGTCGAAGGCCAGGCCGAGGTCGGCGCCGGTCTCGCGGACCTTCGCCTGGAGGTCGACGAGGTTCTTCGGGTCGAGCGGGTTGGCCTCGTGGTTGGGGAAGGTGCCGTCCAGCTCGAAGTACAGGGGGACCAGGGTCAACGGGAGGGGCTCGAAGACCGTGGGGACGGTGTGGCCGCCCATGCCGTTGCCCGCGTCGACCACGACCTTGAGGGGACGCATCGCGGAGAGGTCGACCAGGGACAGCAGATGGGCCGCGTAGTCCTTCAGCGTGTCACGCCGCGTGAGGGTTCCGGTGCGGTGCGCGGCCGGGGCGGCCGGCGTCGCCGAC
The DNA here is from genome assembly GCF_053610585.1 of Streptomyces sp. NPDC054887. Taxonomy (NCBI): domain Bacteria; kingdom Bacillati; phylum Actinomycetota; class Actinomycetes; order Kitasatosporales; family Streptomycetaceae; genus Streptomyces; species Streptomyces sp. NPDC054887. The sequence continues at coordinate 11,664 of NZ_JBSGYQ010000007.1, forward strand.
CACTCCTCCACCAGGGCGCGGATCTCCGCGAGGCCGGTGTCCTGCCCCACCGGGGCCGCTCCCGCACGGCACATCTTGATGCCGTTGTACTGCGCGGGGTTGTGCGAGGCGGTGAACATGGCGCCGGGCAGCCCGAGGTGGCCGGAGGCGAAGTACAGCTGGTCGGTCGAGCAGAGGCCAATCTCGGTCACGTCCACGCCGCGCGCCGCCGCCCCCCGCGCGAACGCCCGGGACAGACCCGGCGACGAGGGCCGCATGTCGTGGCCGGTGACGATCGCGTCGGCACCCGTCACCTGGGCGAAAGCGGCTCCGAACAGCTCGGCCAGCGGCTCGTCCCACTGGTCGGGGACCACTCCGCGCACGTCGTACGCCTTGACGATCTGCGACAGATCAGCCCGCTCAGCAGCCACGGCCAGCCCCTCCTGAAGTCCCTTTGGTCGGCCCTGAGGCTACCCGTACGGACGAACGGGGGTGGTTTCAGGAGTCCGGGGAGCGCAGGACCCGCAGATGGCCGCGGCGCGCGACCTCCATCGGGTCGGCGGTGCGCGCCCCGCCGCTCGCCTCCGCCGCGCGCTCGTGCGGCCGGGCGGCCTCGCGCACGGCGTTGGCGAGTGCTTCGAGATCGTCACCGCTCGGGTGCGCGGGGGCGGAGCCGTCGACGAGCCGCAGGACCTCCCAGCCGCGCGGCGCGGTCAGCCGGTCCGAGTGCTCGGCGCACAGGTCGTAGCAGTGGGGCTCGGCATAGGTGGCGAGCGGGCCGAGGACTGCGGTCGAGTCCGCGTAGACGTACGTCAGTGTCGCGACGGCAGGGCGGCCGCACGCGGTGCGCGAACAGCGACGTACAGGGCTCACGAGGTTGGACGGTACCGCACTCTTGAGCGGGCCGCGACGACTCTCCCCCACGTCACTCCACCGTGTCGCGGGTCTCGTCCCGTCCCAGGCGCCCCTTGTGCAACTGGCTTGACCTGCGCGGGGACCCACGCGCACAGCCGGTCACCGGACCGCGACCAGTCGCCACTTGGGGCAAATGCCGTCAAGCGCCGCGAGATCGACGGTCGCGTACGGGCCTGAATTCGAGCCCAACCTTGGCTGGAATGCTCAATATGCGACATGCCCTCTGCCGCCCGTCCGGCGCGGCGGCACCGCCGCGATGAGGGCTACGCTGCGTCAGTGATGGACAGTCCCGTACCTCCCCTCCCCACCGGCCCGGGGCCCCGGCGGCGCGACCGGCACGGTCGCGGCATGCGCGGCCCGGTGGCGCCGCCGCAGGTGCCCCTCTCGACCAGCAGGGCCGCCGCCTTCGGCGATCTCGTGCAGGACTCGGTAGAGCGGCTGGAACGGCGGTGGCCGCAGCTCGCCGAGGTCGACTTCCTGGTGCTCGACGTGCCGCCGGCCGGCGGCGGCGACTCCGACGGCTGGGCCGCCGAGTCCGTGCCCCTGGGCGGGATGATCGCCGCGACGAGCGCCCATCCGGCGCGGATCGTCATCTACCGGCGGCCCGTCGAGATCCGGACCAAGAACCGGGACGAGCGGGCCATGTTCGTGCACGAGATCGTGGTGGAACAGGTCGCCGAACTGCTGGGCCTGTCACCGGAATCGGTCGATCCGCGGTACGGGGACGAGGAGGGCGACGGCTGACGCCGTCCGCCCCCGCCCGCCGCGCGGTCAGTCGTCCAGTACCGACAGGTCCTGTTCCGCCTCCGGCACCGAGACCGTCCCCCGGTCGTCCGGCATCGTCTGCACGGTGAACATCGGGATGCCGTCCTCGGGCAGGGCGAGCACGCGCGACGCGTGGACCGGACCGCCCGACCGGGGTTCGACCGTCAGCGCGTACGAGCCCTTGAGCCCGGACGGCACCGGCGGCTTCGTCACGGCGAGCGTCGTGCCGGCCGCGATCTTGTAGGTCTTGGTCACGGGTTCCCCGCCGCCGCTGCCCGCCGACGCGGTGACCCGGACCTCGGCCGCCTTGCCGGGCGCGGTCAGCGACAGCACCGAGCCCTTGGACCTGTTGTCGGCCACCGTGGCCCTGTCCCCCACCTGCCTGGTCGCCGGGATGTACGCGATCTCCTGGGCGGCGCCCTTGCCGCGCGCCACGCGCAGGGCGGCGACGATCGGAGTGGGGCTGCTCTGCGCGACCGGGTCGAGCAGCAGGGAGGCCGCCTCCCCCTTGGTGATGTCGGCGAGGTCGACGGCCATGGACATGCCCGCCTTGACGTGCAGGTTCTCGTGGCCGGCCGGGGTGATCGTGCCGGTGGGGCCCGCCAGCCGCAGCTTGAGGTCGGCGTCCTCGTCACCGGGCGCGAAGACCACCAGGCGTACGGACGTCGCGTCCGCCGGGATGCCGGGCAGCACCGCGGACGCGGACGCCTCGGCGGACGCGGCGAGCCAGTCGCTGCCGTCCTCCTCGTCGATGGCCTGCACGACGGCTCCGACGCGGCCGGTGCGGGTGGTGACGTGGACGCTCACGTTCTCGGCGCGGTCGGCGGTGAGCGTCGACAGCAGCACGGGGACGCTGGACCTGGCGGGGACCGTGATGCCCTCGCCCGAGTCGGACTCCAGGACGCCGTCCTGGCCGTAGAGCTGGATGTCGGCGACGGCGGCCGTGTCGTCGGGGTTGGTGAGGTGTACGTAGTCCTGCCGCTCGGCGGCGGTGCTCGCGCCCGGGAACCAGAAGCTGGTGTCGGGCGGCGTGCAGCTGACTCCGAGCAGGCCCCTGCCCTGGCCGGCGGTGACCTTGGTGGTCTGCTGGACGGTCCAGCCGGGGGCCAGTGGCCCGTCGGCCGAGCCGACGAGGGCGGGGGCCTCGGCGGTGTTCGCGTCGGCGGTCCGGGGCTTGCCCGGTTCCGTCAGCGACAGGACCGGCTTGCTCGCGCCCTTGTCGCGGGCCTTGCCCTTGTCGCCGTCGCCGGCCTTGTCCTTCTTCGCGTCCTTGGGGTCGTCCGAGGCCGCGAGCGTGGCGTCCGTCGGGACGAGCTCGGCGGAGCCGCCCTTGGCGCCCGCGCCGCCCCTGCCCGCCGGGGTGAACGACGTGTACGCCGTCTCCGCGACGTCGGACGAGCTGGGCGCGGGGCACAGCAGGCTGGAGCGCTCCACCGGCATCCGCGCCGCGGTCTTCGCGCCGCCGTCGGCCGCGGCCGGTCCGGCGCCGTCCGGTGCGGACACCGCGGCGAACCCGGTGACCGCGGCGAGGGCGGTGGCGACGGCGATCAGGGAGAGGGTGGTGCGGTTCATCGGTTGTCGCTCCCGTCGGGACGCTGCTCGGGCTCGTTGCCGTCGGCGTAGGGCTGCTGCGGCTGCTGTCCGTAGCCGTACGGGTCGTACTGGCCGTCCTGGTACGGCTCGGCCGCCGGGTACCGGCCCTCCGGGTACGCGCCCTCCTGGTACTGGCCCGGCTGGTACGGGTCGGCCTGGTACTGCCCGCCGTCGCCGTAGCCGCCGGCCTGGTACGGGTCGGCCCCGTACTGCTCGCCGCCGTAGCCCTGCTGCTGCTCCTGGCCGCCGTACGGCTGCTGCTGCCCGTACTCGGCTCCCGCGTAGGACGCCGGGTCCCACTCGTCGTACTGCTGCTGGCGGGGCACGGACGCGTACGCCGCGTCGCTCCCGTCCTGCCGCTCCGGCTGCGGCTGCGGCTCGGCGTACGGGTCGGCGGCCGGCGGGGGCGGGACCTGTTCCCCGGCCTGCTGGGCGTCGTCGAGGGGGGCGTCGGCCTGCGCCGCCGCGCGCAGCCTGCGGGCCCTGCGCCCCTCGCCCTCGACCGGCTGCGCCGGGACCTCGTACTCCTCCTCGGGCAGGTCGTCGTCGACCTCCCGGCGGCGGCCCGGCAGGGCGAGCACGACGAGGAGCAGGGCGAGGCCGACCTGGGTCCAGATCCACACCCTGTGGGTGACGGGCGCCTCGTAGGTGAGGTCGAGCCTGCCGCCCTCGGCAGGCAGTACGAAGCCCTGCGCCCAGCCGTCGACGGTCTTCTTGTCCAGGACGCGGCCGTCGAGGGCGGCCTGCCAGCCCTCGGCCGCAGAGTCCGCGATGCGCAGGACGCGTCCCGCCTCGCCGGCGGGGATCTTCGTGTGCGCCTCGACCGGGCTCGACGCGACGGACAGCGGCTCGCCGCCCTCCGCGCCGGGGACGATCACGGCCCGCGCGACCTGGCGGTCGACGCGCCACAGCGCGCTGCCGTCGAGCTGGCTCAGCCGGCTCAGTCCGGGCGTCGAGTCGAGGACGCGGCTCATGGAGCGCGGCGCCCCGTCCCGGACGAGGACGTACCGGACGGCGTACCCGCCGAGCTGGTCGGCCTGGTCGGCGCCGGAACCGGCGACGAGGTTCGAGACGATCTTGTCGAGCCGGGGGCTGCCGCCGCCGGCCTCGGTGAGCTCGCCGTCGCCCAGGCGGGCCCCGGATCCGCGCACCAGCGTGTACGAGACCTTCGCCGCGGACGTGCCGCCGAGGACGAGGGTGCGGGCCTGGTCGCGGGTGCCGCTCTCCTCCGCGACGAACGCCGGCACCTGCACCGGGTCGCGCCGCTCCAGCGGTCCCGCGGCGCCGCCGATCATCCATCCGGCGGCGGCGAGCAGGGGTCCGGCCGCCGCGGCGAAGGCGATGAGCACCGCGACGGGCTGGCGCCAGCCGAAGCTCTGGGTGGCGACGCGTTCGCGCGCGCCGTCCGCTCCGAGCACGGTGGCGCCGATGAGCGCGAGACCGTAGACGAGGGTCGCGGGGCCCGCCCAGCCGCCCCCGGCGCTGTTGGCCAACGCGGCGAAGAGGAGGGAGACGAGCGCCACGGCCCACGCCGTGCGGATGGCGAAGGTGCGCTCACCGCGCAGCAGGGCGGCCAGGGCCGCGAGGACGACACCGACGAGCAGCAGTCCGCCGGCCGCCTTGGGGCCGCCGGGGCTGGTGCCGAGCAGGTCGAGCGCGCCCGCCGGGCCCGTGCCGAAGTCGAGGCCCGCCTCGCGGAAGAAGGCGGAGGGGCCGGTCAGGAGCGAGAGCGACCAGGGGGCGAGCATCAGCACGGGGGTGCCGAGCGCGGCGAGGAAGCGCAGCGCGTACGCGGTGATGTCGCCGCGCCGCAGCACCAGTACGCCGATGCCGAGGACCAGGGCGATCAGCCACACGATCGGCGTGAACGCCGTCGCCAGGGTCAGCAGGAGCGCGTACGCCCACACGGCGCGCCAGCCGGCCCGCCCGCCCCCGGCGCGCAGACCGCTCGCGGAGACGGCGCACCGCGCGATGAGCGGCAGCAGGACGGCCAGCACGGCCGTGCCGAGCCGCCCGGTGGCGAGGGCTCCGGTGGCGGCGGGCAGGAACGCGTACGCCACGGCCGCCCAGGCGCGCAGCAGCCGGGACTCGACGAGCGGGCGCGAGACGAAGTACGCGGTGAGGCCGGCCAGCGGCACCGAGCAGACGAGCAGCACGGTGAGGGCGAGCCCCGTGGAGCCGAGGAAGACGGCCGAGAGGCCGGCGAGCACGGCGAGGTAGGGCGGGGCCGTCTGGGTGCCGCCGGTGCCGATGGGGTGCCAGGCGTCGGCGTAGCGCGACCAGAGGCCCGACACGTCGTCGGGGGCCGGCAGCAGGGCGCCGCCCGCCAGCGAGCCGCCGCCGAGGAGGCCGCGGCAGGCGATGAGCGAGACGAAGAGGAGCAGGAGGAAGAGGACGGGGCCCGGCTTGCGGGCGATCCGCTTCAGCCGCGCGAACTGCTCGATCTCCATGTAGTCGGCGTCGTCGCCGCCGGGGCCCGACTCGACGACGCCGTGCCGTGAACCGGAGGCGGATTCGGGCTCGGAGCGGGAGCCGAAGCTGCCGGCGACCTGTTCGACGGTGGCTCTGACGGTGGCGCCGGCCGGCGGGAAGAGCGGTCGCAGTTCGCTCGCCTCGACCTTGCCCTTCCCGCGGCGCTTCCTGGCCGCGAGGATTTTGCCGGGGCGCAGCAGCGTGCCCATCAGGCCGGTGACTTCGTCGACCGCCTGCCCGGGCGCCTTGCCGAGGAGGTAGGCGACGGTGCGCAGCAGCGTGCCGAGGACGAGGCGCAGCATGACGTACGGCAGGGCGGGGCCCCGCGCGTTGACGAGCATCGCGTAGACGGCGCCGGCCTTGTCCACGCGGTGCGGGTTGGCGACGGAGCGCCCGGCGCAGTCGATCGGCCTGCGCTCGCGCGCGGCGGCCTCTGCGTGCCGCAGTACGGCGTCGGGGGCGACGAGGACGCGGTGGCCGGCGGCGTGGGCGCGCCAGCACAGGTCGACGTCGTCGCGCATGAGGGGCAGCCTGCGGTCGAAGCCGCCGAGCTCCTCCCACACGTCGCGGCGGATCAGCATGCCGGCGGTCGACACGGAGAGCACGGAGCGGACCTGGTCGTGCTGGCCCTGGTCCTGCTCGCGCCGGTCGAGACCGGTCCAGCGGCGGCCGCTGTTGGCGATGGAGACGCCGACCTCGAGCAGCTGCTTCCTGTCGTACCAGCCGCGGAGTTTGGGGCCGACGATCGCGGCGTGCTCGTCGGAGTCGGCGACGCGCAGCAGTTCGGCGAGGGCGTCCGGCTCGGGCGCGCAGTCGTCGTGCAGCAGCCACAGCCACTGCACCGGCTCGCCGTGCGGGAGTTCGGGCATGTCGTACGCGTCGTCGCGCCATGTCCTGCTCACCGGGTCCCAGCCGCTGGGGCGCTTCAGGTACGGCAGGTCCTCGGGCGTGAGCACCTGGGCGGTACGGACGGCCTCGTCGACGGCCGTTCCGAAGCCGGAGCGGCGCGCGAGGTGCAGTACGCGCTCGGGACCGATGGCCTCGGTGACGAGTTCGGCGGAGTCGTCCGCGCTGCCGGTGTCGGCGGCGACGACGTTCTGCACGGGGCGTTCCTGCCCCAGCAGTCCGGCGAGGGCGTCGGGCAGCCAGCGCGCTCCGTCGTGGGAGACGAGCACGGCGGTGACGACATGCCGGGGGAACTCGGGAGCGGCCGCCGCGTACGGCGCCGACGTTTGGCTGTGCACGGACATCGGGGTACGGGCCCTCCGGCCGGGGTCCGGGGGTCGCCCCCCGGAAGGCTGCTGTCTGACTGCGTCGACGCGCGCGACCCGTGGGGGCGTTGGTGCGTCTCGGACAGCGCCCCACACTAACGGCTGGGCAACACAACGGTCCGCCGCCTGCGGCCTGGGGCCGGGCGACGGACCGGTTGATACCTGCACGCTTGTGCCATTTGATCGATACGCGTCGAGCGCGGTGCTCGGGTGCGACCGGGTCGGGCGGATCGCGGTCAGACGGCCGCCTTTTTCAGTCGTCGGCGTTCGCGCTCCGACAGACCGCCCCAAATACCGAACCGTTCGTCGTTGGAGAGCGCGTACTCGAGGCATTCCGAGCGGACTTCACAGGCGAGACAGACCTTCTTGGCCTCGCGGGTGGATCCGCCCTTCTCGGGAAAGAAGGACTCCGGGTCGGTCTGGGCGCACAGAGCGCGCTCCTGCCAGCCGATTTCCTCGTCCGCGTCCTCGACCAGCAGTTGCTGGAACAGCTCGGTCATGTGCGCCCCTCGTCTGTCTTTTGCAGTCCCCGTGCTGTAGTCGTTGCCGTTTTCGGCCGAACGACACGAGTGAAATTACAAGTGTGCGGATCCGGGGCAGTCAAGCCGAGATCTGCTATTGAGCCGGTTATTCACTCTGCGGAACCAAAGCTTTGCGGAAAGTGTTCAAATCGCCAAAAACGGTGACACATGCCACCGACTCATCCACACCCCCTCCGCTACCCCCTCATCAAGCTGAGATGCGGCGGGGTTTGATCTTGTTGCGGTCGGCGCGCGGAAGCGATCGGGATCACATCGCGGGTCGCGTCTCGCGTCCACGTCGCGCCGGTTTGCGCCGGTTGCACCGTGCGCGACCCCTTGACGACGTTTGCGTGCGGGGTTGTTGCGGCATGTGTCCGCACCCCCTGTTGCACAAACCTTTCTCCGGATGCACTACCCGGATGAGGTGAAACATTGCGGCCAAAACGGTCATCCAGTTGACAGCGAGTGAGCGACCAGGTCTCCTTGAACCCATGCCGATGACCGCAGCGCTCCCCCGCACCCACACCCGTGGGCCCCGTGGCGCTGCCCAGGTCCGGTTCGGCGCTTCGTGTTCCTGTTGCTGTTGTTCCAGCTGTTGAAGCCTTCGCGCTCCAGCTGACTCTCCGTAGCGATCCGCTTCCGGTCGCTGCACCTGTCTCGCGTCCGCGTCTCGCGGCATCTCTTCCTGCGACACCCCAGCACTCATGCCGAGGAACCCCCGCACCATGAACAGCGACAGCGACCTCCAGATCGCCGGCGACATCCTCGCCGTCCAGCACCTTCTCCAGCCCGCCCGCGAGCACCCGGCGACCGTCGCCGAGTTCGCCGGCCTCGCCCGCTCCATCGCCGCCGACCGCGCGCAGTGGGAACACCTCGTTTCGTACGACGCCACCAGCCGCTGGTACCACCGGCTGCGTACCGGACCCGGGTATGAGGTCTGGCTGCTCAGCTGGGTGCCCGGTCAGGGCAGTGGTATGCACGATCACGGGCCTTCTTCCGGCGTGCTGACCGTCCTCGCGGGCGAGTTGACCGAGCACGCCGGCAAGGGGCGGGCGCCGCGCACGCTGGGGGCGGGTGCGCAGCGGGTGTTCGCGCCGGGGTACGCCCACGACGTCGTCAACGACGCGCTGACGCCGGCCGTCAGCCTGCACGTCTACTTCCCCGGACTCACCGAGATGCCGATGCACGCGGCGCGGTGCTCGTCCCCGGCCGCCCAGGATGTCGTACCGGCCTGACAGATCCCGGGCGGCCCGGGGCGTCGTACCGGCCGGACAGATCCCCGGCGGCCCGGGGCGTCGTACCGGCCGGACAGATCCCCGGCGGCCCGGGGCGTCGTACCGGCCGGACAGATCCCCGGCGGCCCGCGATGTCGTACCGGCCTGACAGACTGCTGTGCATGCGCATTGTGGTTCTGGCAGGCGGTATCGGTGGCGCTCGCTTCCTCCGCGGCCTCAAGTCGGCCGCGCCTGACGCGGACATCACCGTCATCGGCAACACCGGTGACGACATTCATCTGTTCGGGCTCAAGGTCTGCCCCGACCTCGACACCGTGATGTACACCCTCGGCGGTGGCATCAACGAGGAGCAGGGCTGGGGGCGTGCGGACGAGACCTTCCAGGTCAAGGGCGAACTCGCGGCGTACGGCGTGGGGCCGGAGTGGTTCGGGCTCGGCGACCGCGACTTCGCGACGCACATCGTCCGTACGCAGATGCTCGGCGCGGGCTATCCGCTGAGCGCGGTCACCGAGGCGCTGTGCGAGCGGTGGCAGCCGGGGGTGCGGCTGCTGCCCATGTCCGACGACCGCATCGAGACGCATGTCGCGGTCGACATCGACGGGGAGCGCAAGGCCGTCCACTTCCAGGAGTACTGGGTGAAGCTGCGCGCGTCGGTGGACGCGCAGGCGGTCGTGCCGGTGGGCGCGGAGCAGGCGAAGCCGGCGCCGGGGGTTCTGGAGGCGATCGGTTCGGCCGACGTCATCCTCTTCCCGCCGTCCAACCCGGTGGTGAGCATCGGGACCATCCTCGCCGTGCCCGGCATGCGCGAGGCGATCGCCGACGCGGGGGTGCCGGTGGTGGGACTCTCGCCGATCGTCGGCGACGCGCCGGTGCGGGGTATGGCCGACAAGGTGCTGGCCGCGGTGGGGGTCGAGTCCACGGCCGCGGCGGTCGCCCTGCACTACGGGTCAGGGCTGCTGGACGGGTGGCTCGTCGACACGGTGGACGCGGGCGCGGTGGACGAGGTGGAGAGCGCGGGCGTCCGGTGCCGGGCGGTCCCGCTGATGATGACCGACGTGGAGGCTACGGCCGCCATGGCCCGGGAGGCACTGGCACTGGCGGAGGAGGTACGGGGGTGAGCTCGGGGGGTGCGGGGGCGGTGCGGGGTGGGATGCCTGTGCCGGGTGGGGAGGCGGTGCCGGCTGCGGAGGCTGTGCCGGGTGAGCTTGCGGTGCCGGAGGCGGTGCCGCCGGGCGCGGTGACTGTGCCGGGTGCGGATGTGGTCGCTGGTGCGGACGCGGTGGCGGGGTTTCGGGTGTGGGCTGTTCCGGGGATGCCGGAGGTCCGCGGCGGGGACGACATCGCACAGTTGATCGCCGCCACCCGGCCCGGGCTCGTCGACGGCGACATCCTGCTCGTCACCTCGAAGATCGTCAGCAAGGCGGAGGGCCGTGTCATGGCGGCGGCCGACCGTGAGGCGGCCATCGACGCGGAGACCGTGCGCGTGGTCGCGCGGCGCGGCTCCCTTCGTATCGTCGAGAACCGCCAGGGGCTCGTGATGGCCGCGGCCGGCGTCGACGCGTCGAACACCGCTGCCGGGACCGTGCTGCTGCTGCCCGAGGATCCGGACGCTTCGGCGCGCCTGATCCGGGACGGGCTGCGGGACGCGCTCGGCGTGGACGTGGGCGTCGTCGTCACCGACACGTTCGGGCGGCCCTGGCGCAACGGCCTGACCGACGTGGCCATCGGTGCCGCGGGGGTCCGGGTCCTCCACGATCTGCGGGGCGGCACCGACGCGCACGGCAATCCGCTGAACGTCACCGTCGTCGCCGTCGCGGACGAGTTGGCCGCGGCCGGCGACCTGGTCAAGGGCAAGGCCGAGGGGCTGCCGGTCGCCGTGGTGCGGGGACTCGCCCATCTCGTGGGCGGCGAGGACGGCAGCCGCGACCTCGTCAGGTCGGCGGCCGACGACATGTTCCGGCTCGGGACGTCGGAGGCCGTACGGGAAGCGGTGACGCAGCGGCGTACCGTGCGGGAGTTCACGGACGAGCCGGTCGATCCGGCGGCGGTACGGCGTGCGGTCGCCGCCGCGGTGACGGCTCCCGCGCCCCACCACACGACGCCGTGGCGCTTCGTGCTGGTGGAGAGCGAGGCGGCGCGGGTGGCGCTGCTCGACGCGATGCGCGACGCGTGGGTGGCGGATCTTCGCGCCGACGGGAAGTCGGAGGAGTCGATCGCCAAGCGGGTGCGGCGGGGGGACGTGCTGCGCAACGCGCCGTACCTCGTGGTGCCGTGCATGGTGATGGACGGCTCGCACACGTACGGGGACGCGCGCCGGGACGCGGCGGAGCGGGAGATGTTCGTGGTGGCCGCGGGTGCGGGTGTGCAGAACTTCTTGGTGGCGCTGGCCGGGGAGCGGCTGGGGTCGGCGTGGGTTTCGTCGACGATGTTCTGCCGGGATGTGGTGCGGGGGGTGCTGGGGTTGCCGGAGGGGTGGGATCCGATGGGGGCTGTGGCGGTGGGGCATGCGGCGGTTGCGCCGAAGGAAAGGGCGGTGCGGGACTCTGCGGTGTACGTGGAGGTGCGGTAGCGGGGGCTGGGCTCGGGGGTGCTGGGACGGGTCGGCCGGGGCTTTGGGTGCTGTGCCAGGGCTTTGGCACTGAGCCAGGCCGGGGCCTTGGGGTCGGTGCCGCGCCGGGGCGTCTCCTCGGGTGTCGAACCTTCGGGCAGCGCTGCGGAGCGTTCGTGGCGGTTGCGTTCGACACCCTGCGGGGAGCGCCCCGGCACGTCCCCTCCGGCAGCGTCAGGTGTGGGGCGGGGCCGGCCTCACGGCATGGGAGGGACAGGGCGGGGCGGTGACTCCCCGTTGCGTTCGTCCGGTCAGAGGGCCGCGATGTTGCCCGGGGTCATTCGGGGGGCGCGGCGGGGTGGGGTTCGGCCTGAGAGGAGGATCAGGCGGGCCGCGCGGTGGCGTTGGCCGGCGTACGGGGCCAGGAGTTCGAGCATGGCGTCGTCGTCCGCGTCGCGGTTGCCCGCCAGGGCGTAGCCGACCGTGCTCGGCAGGTGGTAGTCGCCGACGGAGACCGCGTCGGCGGCTCCGTTGCTGCGTTGCAGGGTCTCGGCGGCCGTCCAGGGGCCGATGCCGGGGATCAGTTGCAGGCGGGCCGACGCTTGTTCCAGGGGCATCGTGGACGCCTCCTCCAGGCGTCTCGCCACCCGTACCGCGCGCAGGATCGTGGCGGAGCGCTTGCTGTCCACGCCCGCGCGGTGCCACTCCCAGGACGGGACGAGTGCCCAGGTCCTCGGTGCGGGCGTGACGTACATGCGGCCGTCCACCGGGCCGGGGGCCGGCTCGCCGTACTTGCGGATCAGCAGGCGCCAGGCGCGGTACGCCTCGTCCGTGGTGACCTTCTGTTCGAGGATGGAGGCGATCAGGGACTCCAGGACCAGGCCCGTACGGCCCAGCCGCAGGCCCGGACGGCGGCGCCAGGTCTCGGCGACGACGCGGTGGCGGGGTACGAAGGCGGAGGGGTCGTCCAGGGAGCCGAGGAGGGGCGGCAGTTCGTCCAGGAGCCAGTCGGCGCCCTCGCCCCAGGCCGTCGCCTGGACGGCGCCCGCGTCGGCGGTCACCCGCAGGGTGCCCGGGCCGGCCGGTGTGCGGCAGGTGCGCCAGAAGGCGCCGTCGGCGGTCGCGCGGAACGTGGGGTCGGCCGGACCGCGGCGGAGCGGTCCGAGGACCAGGGCGAGGTCGAGCGGTCCCGGCGGGGTCCAGATGCGGGTGCGCGCGGCCGGGACGGGCGTGGTCTGGCGCGGGACGGGCGCGTTCGTCGCCGTGTCACCGCCCCGCACCGAGGTGCGGGTGACGGGGCGGGGCGCGAAGCGGCCTGACACGGGTGTGGTCCTTGGGTCGGGGGGTGCGTGGGCTCCGAGCCTACTGGTCCGACGAGAAGCGGAGCGAGGCGTCGGGGAGCGCGGCGCCGCACCACACCCGTACGCCTTCGCGCAGCTCGTTGTCCGCGCCCACCGTGGCGCCGTCCCCGACGACGGCGCCGGACACGACGGTGCGCGCCCCGATCCTGGCGCCCGCGCCGATGAGGGAGTCGGTGATCACCGCGCCGGCCTCGATCACGGCTCCGGCGAGGATCGCGCTGCCGTCGACGCGTGCGCCCTCGGCGACCGTCGCGCCCTCCCCGACCACCGTGCCGCCGGTCAGCTTCGCGTCGGCGGCGACGGACGCGGTCGGCAGGACCAGGCGGTCGCCGCATCGGCCCGGCACCGCCGGGGACGGGGCCCGCCCCAGGACCAGGTCGGCCGAGCCGCGGACGAACGCCTGCGGGGTGCCGAGGTCCAGCCAGTACGTCGAATCGACCATGCCCTGGAGGTGCGCGCCGGAGGACAGCAGGTCGGGGAAGGTCTCGCGTTCGACCGAGACGGGGCGGCCGGTGGGGATCGTGTCGATGACCGAGCGGCGGAAGACGTACGCACCCGCGTTGATCTGGTCGGTGACGATCTCCTCGGGGGTCTGCGGCTTCTCCAGGAAGGCCGTGACCCGGCCCGTGGGGTCGGTGGGGACGAGGCCGAAGGCTCTGGGGTCCTCGACGCGGGTGAGGTGCAGGGAGACGTCGGCGCCCGACGCGGTGTGCGTGGAGACGAGGGCGCCGATGTCGAGACCGGTGAGGATGTCCCCGTTGAAGATGAGGACCGGGTCGTCGGGGGACGAGTGCAGGCGCGAGGCCACGTTGCGGATCGCGCCGCCGGTGCCGAGCGGCTCCTCCTCGGTGACGTACTCCAGGTGCAGACCGAGGGCGGAGCCGTCGCCGAAGTACGGCTCGAAGACTTCGGCGAGGTACGACGTCGCGAGGACGATGTGTTCGACTCCGGCCGCCCGCGCGCGGGCCAGCTGGTGGGTGAGGAAGGGCACACCTGCCGCCGGGACCATGGGCTTGGGCGTGTGCACGGTGAGCGGGCGCAACCGGGTGCCCTTGCCGCCGACCAGGAGGATCGCTTCAGTCACCTTGTCGTCTCTGCTTCCTGCTGGGGCCGGCCGGGTACGGGCAGGCCAGTGTATGCAGACCGTTCGATACGACCCGGTCAGCGCCCCTGCAGGCGGGCTGAGGCGTCCCGGGCCTCGTCGAGCTTGCTGTAGAGGCGGCCTCCCGGACAGTCGGTGGCGTATCCGTCCCGGTGTCCGGAAATGACGTTGAGCTTGACGATGGTGCCCTTCTTGTAGCGGTTGCCGCCGCCGGACTTGAGTGTGGTCTTGGCGCGCGGGTCGGCGCCGTACAGGCCGAGCTTCCAGGCGGTGAGGCGGGCAACGGCGTTGACGACGGCGGCGGGTGGGTCGGACTTGCTGTAGGTACCGAGAACGGCGATGCCCGTGCTGTTGCTGTTGAAACCGAGAGTGTGCGCCCCCAGGACCGGCTTGGCCACACCGCCTGCCCTGCCTTCGTAGATGTTTCCGCACTTGTCGACGGCGAAGTTGTAGCCGAAGTCGCGCCAGCCGCTGCTCTTGACGTGGTAGCGGTAGATACTGCGCAGGACGGAGTCGGCCTGTGAGCAGCTGTAGTTGTTTCCGGTGGCGCTGTGGTGCACGAAGGCCGCTTTGACCCGCTTGGTGTAGACGAAGTTGCGCTCGCGGAGCTGTTCGTTCGCCCCCCAGCCCTTGCGGGTGACGATGCGCGGGCGGGGTCCGATCAGCGGCTTTCCGCCCAGTACGAAGGTCTGGTCCTCCGTCTCGGCCTTGGTCAGCGCCGGTACTTCCGTGGCGCCGAGCGGTACGAGGTCGGCGTTGACGGCGGAGGCCGCGGCGTCCTCGGCGGTCATGAGGGTGGTGCGGGGGTCGTCCGCTTCGACGGCCCCGGTCTGGGCGGCGCTGTCGTCGGCGTTGGCGTCGACGGCGTCGACGGCGGTCTCCGCGGAGGTGGTCGTGGTGCCGGCGGGCGGGTCGTCGCCCGGGTCCACCAGTTCGAGGCGCAGGCCGGACGGGAGCCGGGCGGGGGCGGAGCCTCGGCGGGCGGGTTCCTCGGGGCGTACCCGTACCTCCACGCCGTCGCTGGCGCCGACCCACAGGGGCGCGGTGGAGCCGCGGACCTTCCCGGTCTCGCGTTCCGGCGTGCCGGAGTCGGCGGCGTGGTCGTGGTTGTGGGTTTCGAGGTACTGCCAGCCCGACCAGGCGCCCGTCCCGGTCGAGCGGGTACGGACCTGGGCCGTGCCGTGGAGTTCGGCGCCGGCGTCGTCCCAGACGACCCCGACGAGTGAGAAGGGCTTGGCGTCACGCTCCGTCAGGCCCTGTGGGACGGTGCCGGCGGCGCGGTCGTTGCCGGGGGCGTCCGGCACGAGCGGCACGAGGGGCAGCGACTGGGTGGAGCCCGGTGGCGCCGTACTGGCGGGGACCGGAGCGGCGAGGGCGGCGGTGGGCAGGACCAGAGCCGCGGTGCACGCGACTCCGATCGCGGAAGCAAGGAATGCACGCATGGAGCAGATCTTGGACATAAGTAGACAAATATGTCCATTGGGAAATTGACGCCCCGTCGGCCGAACCGGTGTACGGGCAGCCGTCGCGCACCCCGGGCGACCCGGCCCCCGCCCGGCGGCGCGGCGTACCCTTGCGCGGGTGAACGCCACCGATCGCACCCCCGCCGACCTGCTGCGATCCGCGCTCGCCGCGGACCCGGCCCAGCCACTGGTCACCTTCTACGACGACGCCACCGGCGAACGCGTAGAACTGTCCGTCGCCACCTTCGCCAATTGGGTGGCCAAGACCGCCAATCTGCTCCAGGGCGACCTCGCCGCCGCGCCGGGCCCCCGGCGCGGGCTGCGCCGGCCCGCCCACGGCCAGCCCGCCGTGGGGGTGCCGGCGGGCCCCCCGGTGGGCGGCCCCGCCGACGCCGGCGGCGCCCCGGCCGACGCCGACCTCGTGGTCGCCGGACCCGACACGCTGGAGCAGGCGCGCGCCTGCGGCGGCGAACGGGTGGCGCTCGCGCTGCGCCCCTTGGGCGGCCGTTTCCCGCAGCCGCCCGCCGGATTCGCGGACTACGCCGTCGAGATCCCGGGGCAGGGCGACCGCTTCGCGCCGTACGCGCCCGTCGACCCGGACGGGCCCGCGCTGCGCGTCGGCGGCGCGGAGCTCACCGGCGCCGAAGTCGTCGACCGGGCCCGCGCGGACGCGAAGGCGCTGGGGCTCGCACCCAGGGCCCGGCTGCTGTCCGGACTGGCGTACGACACGTGGGAGGGGCTGTCGTCGGGCCTCTTCGCGCCGCTCGCCATCGGCGGGTCGGTGGTGCTGTGCCGGAACCTCGGCCACCTGTCGGAAGACGGACTCGCCCAGCGGATCAAGAGCGAGCGCGTCACCAACACGGCGGTATCGCAGGCGCCCTGAGTGCCACCCGTCCGGCCCACCGGCTGCCGAGCCCTGCGGCCGGAGGGGCGGGCTCCGGTGGATGATCGGCGGTGCACCGCACAACCATGCGCGAGGTTCGTCCGTCTACCCCTGCGACCGGCGGCCCAGCGCGCCGCCGACTCCGTGAAGGATGGACGCAGACGTGACCGACAGTGCTGGCACGCCCTCCGGACCGGACACGCCGGACGAGGAGGACGAGGCGAAGGGCCGGGCCACGGAGGGTGCGGGCGAGGCGGAGCCCAAGGCCGAGTCGAAGACCGACTCGAAGGACGAGCCGAAGGACGGCGGCGGGAAGACCGGTGAAGGCGACACGAGCCCGCGCGCGGGCGGGGACGCCGAGGCCGATGCCCCCGACGGGAGCTCCGGCGAGGGGGACGGCGCCGGTGCGGACGCCAACGGCTCCCGGCGCTGGCTGCGTTGGACCGCCATCGGCGCGTCCTTCGCCCTCCTGGTCGCGGCCGGCATCGGCTGGTGGCTCTACCGGACGCTCGACGGCAACATCACCACCGACACCACCGCCGCCGCCGAGCTGGAGGAGTACGAGAAGGAACGCCCCACGCCCATCGCGCTGGACGCCCAGAACATCCTGCTCATCGGCTCCGACACCCGCTCCGGCAAGGGCAACAGCAAGTACGGCGCGGACGAGGGCACCCAGCGCTCGGACACGACGATCCTGCTGCACCTGGCCGGCGACCGCGGGAGCGCGACAGCCGTCTCGCTGCCGCGCGACCTGATGGTGGAGGTGCCGAGCTGCCGCAAGCCCGACGGGAAGCGGACGGGCAAGCAGCTCACCCAGTTCAACTCGGCGTTCGAGCTCGGCGGTACGGCGTGCACGATCCGTACGGTCGAGAAACTCACGGGCATCCGCGTGGACCACCACATGGTCGTCGACTTCGCGGGCTTCAAGGGGATGGTCGACGCGGTGCACGGCGTGGAGATCTGCCTCAAGGAGCCGATCGACGACGACGACGCCCTGCTGCGGCTCGACAAGGGCCGCCAGAAGCTGAACGGCGAGCAGGCCCTCGGCTTCGTACGGGCCCGCAAGAGCATCGGCGACGGCAGTGACACCGAGCGCATGGAACGCCAGCAGCGGTTCCTGGGCGCGCTGGTGAACAAGGTGCAGAGCAACGGCGTACTGCTCAACCCGACGCGGCTGTACCCGGTGCTGGACGCGGCGACGAAGTCCCTCACGACGGATCCCGGGCTCGACTCGCTCAAGGACCTGTACAACCTGGTGCGCGGCATGCGGAACATCCCCACCGACCAGGTGCAGTTCATGACGGTGCCCCGGCAGCCGTACCGGCAGGACCCGAACCGCGACGAGCTCGTGGAGCCGGACGCGAGCCGCCTGTTCAAGCAGCTGCGCGAGGACGCGCCGGTCTCCGTCGTACCCGCGGGGTCACAGGAGGAGCGCGGGAAGAGCGGGAGCGACGCCGACGGGAAGCCGGACGACGCGGGCGCGACCAGCCCGGCACCGACACCGACGTTCACCGGGAGCAATGCCGCCACCGACGAGTGCGAGTAAAGCCATGACCAAGGCATGGCCGCCAACTGACGCGGATTGGGCGTATTGCCCAGGTGTAAGGGGAGTGGAATTTGTCACGGACGTCGCCCCGCGTTGAACTGGGCAGATAGTGTGACGCGATCCGGTGCTTCCGGCCCTGAGGTCGCACTGCTGGAAAGAACGCCAGAGGGCCTGGGGGGAGGCGCCTCATGTGGCACCCGACGGAGGACTCAAGCAACCGTGGATGCGCAAAACCGTGGGCGGGCCGAGGAAATCGACCCGGCAGACCAGTGGGTTCTGAACCCGGCCACCGGTGATTACGAGCTGCGACTGGACCAATCCGCTGGGCAGTCGCCCGCCGCGTCCCCCAGAGGCCCCCGTTCCAGAAGAAGCTCCGGCGATGTGGCCACGGCCCCCCGGCGGCAGGTCCCGGCGCAGCGCGGCGGCCGGCGTGCCGCGAACGGCTCCGACGGCAAGGGCTCCGGCGGTTCCGACCCGCAGGCGGGCCGGCGCAAGCGCAAGGTGAAGAAGTCGGGCAAGAAGAAGGCGCTGGTGTGGACCGGCGGTGTGATGGGCTTCGTGCTGGTGGGCGTCTCGGTCGGCGCGTACGTGCTCTACGACCGCCTCAACGGGAACATCAACAAGATCGACGTCGGTGATGCCGCCAACGGGGGCCTCAAGGACGGCCCGCTGAACATTCTGATCATCGGTACGGACAAGCGCACCGGCAAGGGCAACGAGGGCTACGGCGACCGGGAGAACACCACCGGGCACGCCGACACGACGTTCCTCTTCCACGTCTCCGAGGACCGGACCAACGCGACCGCGCTGAGCATTCCCCGCGACCTGAAGACGGACATCCCCGACTGCCCCACCAAGCAGCCGGACGGCTCGACCAAGATCATCCCCGGCAAGGCGTACACGAAGTTCAACGAGAGCTTCGGCGTGGCCGGCCGCGACCCGGGCTGCACCATGCGCACGGTCAAGGAGATCACCGGCGTCCCGATCGACCACTTCATGATGGCCGACTTCAACGCGGTCAAGACGCTGACCACCGCGATCGACGGTGTGGACGTCTGCCTGACCAAGCCCATCAAGGACGACGACTACTCGAAGCTCGACCTGGGCGCGGGCGACCACACCCTCCAGGGCGAGCAGGCGCTCGCGTTCCTGCGCAACCGGCACGGCCTCGGCAACGAGAGCGACCTCGACCGCATCAAGATGCAGCAGCAGTTCATCGCCTCGATGATCCGCAAGATGAAGGAAGAGACGCTGGGCAACCCGAAGCGGATGCTCGCGCTCGCGGACGCGGCCACGAAGGCGCTCACGGTGGACCAGGGCATCGGCGAGATCTCGCAGCTCAAGGGACTGGCCGAGGAACTGGGCCGGATCAACCTCAAGAACATCACGTTCACGACGATCCCCGTCATCGACAACCCCAACGAGAAGGTGCGGGCCACCGTCGTCCTGGACCCGGTCAAGGCCCCCCAGGTCTTCAGCATGCTCCAGAGCGACACCTCCTTCACCGAGGTGAAGAAGAAGGAGAAGGCCGCCAAGAGCAAGCAGGCGGCGCTGCTCAAGGGTCCCAGGGCCGACGCCTCCGAGGTGCGGGTCGACGTCTACAACGGGAGCGACACCGCCGGGGCCGCGCAGAAGACGCTGAACTGGCTCCAGGTCGAGAAGGGCGTGCTCAAGTCCGCGAACAAGAGCAACGCCCCGGAGAAGATCGACAAGACTACGCTTGAGTACGCGCCCAACCAGGCCGACCAGGCACGCAAGCTGGCGGACCTGATGGGCCTGCCCGCCACGGCCATGAAGAAGGGCGCCGACGACGCGGGCGAGATGCAGGCCATGGTCCTGACACTCGGCGCCGACTTCAAGGGCGAGGGGGTGCCGATCACCGGACCGGTGAAGGCGCCCGAGGTGGACAAGGTCGAAGCAGACAAGAAGATCTGCGCACAGTGAAACTCGGGCCACCGGACTGTCCGGCGCCCGAATGACAGGGGGGCCAGGGGTGGGACACAACAGCGTGCGTGAGGAGGGGACGCGAGGGGGCGTCCGGGACGCAGGCGAACGGGGCAGGGGCGGAGCCGACGGCGATGCGGCGGGCGCCGGGTCCGCCGGTGGCGGCCCGCACCGGCGGCGCGGCAGCGGGCACAGACGCGGCGGCAGGGGCGGCAAACGACGGGTGCTGCGCTGGGTGGCGTCCGTACTGTCCCTGCTGATACTCGGCACGGCCGGCGCCGGATACCTGTACTACCGTCACCTCAACAGCTCGCTGAAGAAGGAACAACTCAACCTCGGGGACAAGCCGATGGCCGGCCACAAGGCCAACGCCGCCGGCCAGACCCCGCTGAACATCCTGCTCATCGGTTCGGACGCGCGGAACTCCGACGCCAACAAGCGGCTCGGCGGCGCCAGAGAGACCTTCGACAGCCCGCCGCTGGCCGACGTGCAGATGCTGCTGCACGTCTCCGCCGACCGCAGCAACATCTCCGTCATCAGCATGCCGCGCGACACCCTGCTGAAGATGCCCAAGTGCACCGACCCGGAAACCGGCGAGGTCTACCCGGCGACGACGAACCTGCGGATGACCAACCAGAGCCTCGGCCGCGGCGGTCCCGGTTGCACGGTCGCCACCTGGTACGAACTGACCGGCATCACCATCGACCACTTCATGATGATCGACTTCTCCGGTGTGGTCTCCATGGCGGACGCCATCGGCGGCGTCCCGGTCTGCGTCACCGACAACGTGCACTCCCGCAACAGCAAGGGCGAGGGCTCCGGCCTCAAGCTGGAGAAGGGCACGACCTACGTCAAGGGCAAGCAGGCCCTCCAGTGGCTGCGCACCCGTTACGGCTTCGAGGACGGCACCGACCTCGCGCGTACGCACGGACAGCACATGTACATGAACGCGATGGTCCGGGAGCTGAAGAAGAACACCAAGCTCAGCGACCCGAACAAGCTGCGGAAGCTGGCCTCGGCCGCCACCGGGGCCCTCACCGTCGACGAGGGGCTCGACACCGTCACGAAGCTGTACGACCTCGGCGAGGAGCTCAAGAAGGTCCCGACGGCCCGCATCACCATGGCCACCATGCCGTGGGTGCCGCAGGGCGGACGGGTCCTCCCCAAGCCGGGCGAGGCCGAGCTGCTCTTCAAGATGGTGCGCGAGGACACGCCGCTGGACGGCAGGGCCTCGAAGAAGCAGAAGCCGAAGGCGTCCGAGGACCCGGCCGCACCGGACGCCGAGATCGGCGTGATGGTGCAGAACGGCACCTATACCGACACCCTCGGCTCGGCGACGGGACGTGCGTCGGAGGTCGCCCGCGTACTCGTGGAGAAGGGCTTCGCGCAGGCGAAGGCCGACACCCGCAGCGTCCCCCTGGAGCGGACGACGGTGTACTTCCCGAGCGCGGACCTGGAGGGTGACGCCCAGGCCGTCGCCAAGTCGCTGGGGCTGCCGCCGAGTTCGGCGAAGAAGTCCACCGACGTCTCGGGCGTCACGCTGGTCGTGGGCGCGGACTGGCGTACCGGCAGCGCGTACCCGGAGTCGGCGGCGAAGGACGACGGCAAGAGCACGGCGGAGGCACTGAAGTCCGGCCGTGCGCTCAACGGCGAGGACAGCGAGGCGTGCATGACGGTGCAGCCCGGATTCACCTGGTGACCGCGGCACATTGACGGCGAGCCGGCGGGCAGGTCCTCAGCGGTACGGGGACCTGCCCGCGGTCGTCAGACCGTCGTGGGGCGGACCGCCGGGCGGCGGCTCGCGATGACCTTCTCGGCGAGGGAGCGGGGGCTGGTCAGGAAGCCGTAGCCCCAGGACATGTGCATCGTCGCCAGGGCGAGCGGGATCTGCGCGCGGGCCTTCAGCGACAGGCCCTTGCCGGCCGGGACCGAGCCCGCCACGATCGCCGCCAGGTAGCCGCCCGGTACGAGGAAGCCCCAGGGGGTGAGCGCGGCGCCGACGACGAGGCCCGCGGCGATCGCGCAGACGGCGGTCGGCGGCGCGAGGTAGCGCAGGTTGATCGAACCGGCGTGGTAGCGGGCCACCACGTGGCGCCAGCGGCCGTAGTCCTTGTACTGCTTGGCGAGGGCCTTGACCGAGGGCCTCGGGCGGTACTGGACGCGCAGTTCGGGCGAGAACCAGATCAGGCCGCCCGCCTCGCGGATGCGGAAGTTCAGCTCCCAGTCCTGGGCGCGGATGAACTCCTCGTTGTAGCCGCCCTGCTGCTCCAGGGCCTCGCGGCGGAAGACGCCCAGGTACACGGTCTCGGCCGGAGCGGCCTCGCCGCCGGTGTGGAACGCCGCGTTCCCGACGCCGATCTTCGAGGTCATCGCGGCGGCGACCGCGTCCTCCCAGGCGTTCTCGCCCTCGGCGTGCATGATGCCGCCGACGTTCTGGGCGCCGGTCTCCTCCAGGAGGCGCACGGCGGTCGCGATGTAGTTCGGCGACAGCATCCCGTGCCCGTCGACCCGCACCACGACGGGGTGCCGGGACGCCTTGATGGCGGCGTTCAGCGCGGCGGGGGTGCGGCCCGTCGGGTTGGGGACGGTGCGGACGCGGGGGTCCTCGCGCACCAGCTCGGCGGCGATCTCCTCGGTCCGGTCGGAGGACGGGCCGATGGCGATCACCACCTCCATCTCGCCGTCGTAATCCTGCTCCAGGATGTGGCGGACCGAGTTGCGCAGATGCCGCTCCTCGTTGAGGACCGGCATGATCACGGAGACTGCGGGTGTGGCGTTCATCGGGGGTCACGTTACCGCGAACGGGGGACACGGTCGCGCGGCGGCCGCGTCGCTGCCCGGGGTCGTTGATCGTATGGGCTTACGTTGCTGCCGATCCCCCCATGCCCTCGCGGAGGTCCCCACGTGCCCCAGTCGCCCCGTCCGCAGAAGGGCCGCAGCCGGCGGCGGGACGAGCGCCCGCAGTGGTCGATGCGCCTGTTCACCACGATCTCGGTCCTGGTGCTGTGCGCGGGAGGCATCGGTCACGCCGTGGTCTCCGGGATGGAGACCGGCATCGAACGGGTCGACCCGTTCAAGGACATGAAGAACCGCCCCGCGCCCGGCGACGGCACGAACATCCTGCTCGTCGGCACCGACGGCCGCGACCGGATCACGGCCGAGGAGAAGCGCAAGTACCGGCTGGGCGGCGAGCCGTGCCACTGCACCGACACGATCATGGTGGTGCACATCTCCGCGGACAAGAAGCGGGCGAGCGTCGTGAGCCTGCCGCGCGACAGCTACGCGATGGTCCCGGAGCACACCGACCAGTCCACGGGCAAGCACCACAACGCCCATCCGGCGAAGATCAACGCGGCGTACGCGGAGGGCGGTCCCGGGCTCACGGTCCGGACCGTCGAGCACATGACGAAGGTGAAGATCGACCACTACCTGGAGGTCGACTTCACCAGCTTCATGCGGACGGTGGACGTGATCGGCGGGGTGGAGGTCTGCACGGTCCGCCCGCTGAAGGACGCGTACACCGGTCTCGACCTGCCCGTCGGCAGCCACCGGCTGAACGGCGGGCAGGCCCTCCAGTACGTCCGCTCGCGGCACATCGACGGCGCCGCCGACTTCGGCCGCATGCAGCGCCAGCAGCGTTTCCTCGCGGCGTTCATCGCCAAGGCGGGAACGGCCGGCGTCCTGCTGAACCCGGTCAAGTTCCGCGAGGTGACGTCCACGCTGCTCGGCTCGGTACGGGCGGACAAGGGGTTCGGCACGGAGCAGATGCTGGCCCTGGGGCAGGCGATGCGGGGCTTCCGGCCGGCATCGTCGGAGTTCACGTCCGTGCCGGTCACCGGGGTCAACACCCCCGTGCGGGGCATCGGCTCGACCGTGAAGTGGGACGAGACGAAGGCGGAGAAGCTGTTCCAGCACCTGCGCGAGGACAAGCCGCTCGCGCCGCTGCGGGTCCGCAAGGAGAAGGCCGTCGTGGACGTGCCGCCGCAGCAGATCGCCGTACAGGTCTACAACGGGACGCTGATCCGCGGCCTCGGCAGGCGCGTGGACGACGCGCTGCGCTCCACCGGCTTCCGGACCACCCGGGCCCCCGAGGACGCCGACCGGCACGACGTGAGGCGCACCCTCGTCATGTACGACCCGCGCTGGGACCGTTCGGCGAAGTCCCTCCAGGCGGCGCTGCCCGGCTGCGAGCTGCGGGCGGTGGAGGGTCAGGGCGGGCTGCTGAAGGTGATGGCCGGGACGGACTTCAAGGAGGTGCGGCCGGTACGGGCGGACGATCCGGGCCAGGGCGCGTTCCGTGCGGTCACCGGCGACCAGGTCGTCTGCCCGTAGCGGCCGGCGTCACAGCTCCGTGTCGAGGCCCTCGGCGGCGCGCTTGTCCCGCAGTTCCTTGATGGCGCGGCGCCGCGCGAGGCGGTGCGTACGGCGGATCTGGGCCTCCTGGTAGCGCCGGCGGTCTCGTTCCGTCTCGGGTACGACGGGCGGCACGCGGCGGGGCTTTCCGTCGGCGTCGACGGCGGCGAACACGAGGTAGGCGCTGCCGACCTGGGTGGCGGGGGTCGACTCGTTCCAGCGCTCGGCGAGGACCCGTACGCCGACCTCCATCGAGGACCGGCCCGTCCAGTTGACCTGGGCCTTGACGTGGACCAGGTCCCCCACGCGCACCGGCTCCAGGAAGACCATCTCGTCCATGGAGGCGGTGACGGCCGGCCCGCCGGAGTGCCGTCCGGCGACGGCGCCCGCCGCGTCGTCCACCAGTTTCATGATCACGCCGCCGTGCACCGTGCCGAGGAGGTTGGTGTCGCTGCCGGTCATGATGTGGCTGAGCGTGGTGCGGGACGCCGCGGTGGGCTTGCCCGGAATGTGTTCTTCCGGACTCTGGGATGGATCTGTCATGCCGTCCACCTTATGCGCGGGCGCATTGCATCAGCTTCGCAACAGCCCTGCCCCGATTTCCCACCCGCCCTGTAAGCGCCCCGCACCTTGCCTGCACACTGGTCCGCATGAGCGACTGGCCGGACGGATGGAACGACCGCAGCGACGCGCACGGACGCGGCAGCGGCGGCGCGCAGCCCGAGGGCGCGCGCGTGATGAGGCACGTGCAGCGCGGCCAGGTCCCGCCGCCCGCCTCCCCCGCGCCTCCCGCGCACCGCCCGGTACCGCCGCAGTCGACGGGTTACGACGACGGTTACGGCCAGGGCTCGCGCGGCGACGGCTACAACACCGGCCAGGTCTACGGCGGGGGCGGCGGCCGTCCGCCCCGGGGACCGCGGGCGGGTGCGGCGCCGGACTGGAGACGCCGGATCAAGCTGGGGTCGCTGACGCTGGTCGTCGTGCTCCTCGCCGTGTCGATCGGCACGTACTTCTGGGCGGACGGCAAGCTCAAGCGCGAGGTCGACCTGTCGAAGGTCATCGAGCGCCCGGAGGCCGGCGACGGCACCAACTACCTGATCGTCGGCTCGGACAGCCGTGAGGGCATGTCGGCCGACGACAAGAAGAAGCTGCACACCGGGTCGGCCGAGGGCAAGCGCACCGACTCGATGATGATCCTCCACGACGGCTCCAACGGCCCGACCCTCATCTCGCTGCCGCGCGACTCCGAGGTGGAGATCCCGTCCTTCGTCGGATCCGAGTCCGGCAAGACGTTCCCGGGCCAGGGCCGGCGCGTGAAGCTGAACGCGGCGTACGCCGAGGACGGCCCGGAGCTGCTGGTCCGTACCGTCGAGCACAACACCAAGCTGCGCATCGACCACTACGTCGAGATCGGTTTCGCCGGCTTCGCCAACATCGTGGACGCGATCGGCGGGGTGGAGATGGACATCCCCAAGGCGTTCAAGGACAAGAAGTCGGGCGCCGACTTCCAGGCCGGCAAGCAGACGCTGAACGGCGAGCAGTCGCTGGCGTTCGTCCGCACGCGGTACGCGTTCGCGGGCAGCGACCTGGACCGTACGAAGAACCAGCAGAAGTTCCTGGCGGCGCTCGCGAGCCAGACGGCGACGCCGGGCACGATCCTCAACCCGTTCAAGCTCTACCCGACGATGGGCGCCGGCCTCGACACGCTGATCGTCGACGAGGACATGAGCCTGTGGTCGCTGAGCCAGATGTTCTTCGCGATGAAGGGCGTCACGGGCGGCGACGGCACGTCGATGAACATTCCGATCTCGGGCAGCAACGGCGGCAACCTGGTCTGGGACAAGGCGAAGGTCGCGCAGCTCGTGGAGCAGCTGAAGAACGACGAGAAGGTCACGGTCACCGGCAACTGACCGCTCATGCCGAAGGGGCCCGGACGGATCACCGTCCGGGCCCCTTCGTCGTGCGTGACGCGTGTCGTGCGTGAAGCGTGACGTGCGTGACGTGCCTCGTGCGTTACGGCAGGTTGCGGGCCATGACGATGCGCTGGACCTGGTTCGTGCCCTCGTAGATCTGGGTGATCTTGGCGTCGCGCATCATGCGCTCGACCGGGTAGTCGCGGGTGTAGCCGTAGCCGCCGAGGAGCTGGACGGCGTCCGTGGTGGCCTCCATGGCGACGTCGGAGGCGAAGCACTTCGCCGCCGCGCCGAGGTAGGTCAGGTCGGCGTCGACGCGCTCGGAGGCGGCGGCGGCCTGGTAGGTGAGGGCCCGGGCGGCGGAGATCTTCATCGCCATGTCGGCCAGCATGAACTGGACGCCCTGGAAATCACCGATCGGCTTGCCGAACTGCTTGCGCTCCTGGACGTAGCCCTTGGCGTAGTCGAGGGCGCCCTGGGCGATGCCGAGGGCCTGGGCCGCGATGGTGATGCGGGTGTGGTCCAGGGTCTTCATCGCCGTGGCGAAGCCGGTGCCCTCCTCGCCGATCATGCGGTCGGCGGGGATGCGGACGTTGTCGAGGTAGACCTCGCGGGTCGGCGAGCCCTTGATGCCGAGCTTGCGCTCCGGCGCGCCGAAGGAGACGCCCTCGTCCGACTTCTCGACGACGAAGGCGCTGATGCCCTTGGAGCGCTTGGTGGGGTCGGTGACGGCCATGACCGTGTAGTACTCGCTGACGCCGGCGTTGGTGATCCACCGCTTCACGCCGTTGAGGACCCAGTAGTCGCCGTCGCGGACGGCCCTGGTCTTCATGCCGGCCGCGTCGGAGCCGGCGTCCGGCTCGGAGAGGCAGTACGAGAACATGCCGTCGCCCTTGGCGAGCGGCGTCATGTACTTCTTCTTCAGGTCCTCGCTGCCGGAGAGGATCACGGGGAGCGAGCCGAGCTTGTTGACCGCCGGGATCAGCGAGGAGGAGGCGCAGACGCGCGCGACCTCTTCGATGACGATGACGGTGGCCAGCGCGTCGGCGCCCGCGCCGCCGTACGCCTCGGGGACGTGGATGGCCTGGAGGTCGTTGGCGACCAGCGCGTCCAGGGCCTCCTGCGGGAAGCGGGCCTCCTCGTCGACCGCGGCCGCGTGCGGCGCGATCTTCGCCTCGGCGAGCGAGCGGACCGCGTCACGGAGCATGTCGTGCTCTTCGGACGGGCGGTACAGGTCGAAATCAGGCGAGCCTGCCAAGGTCTCTCACTCCCCAAGGATGCTAACTACCGTTAAGTAACCCAATTTTAGGGGGTGGGCCGCCCGCGGGGATACGTGAGCTTGCCGACAGGCGGCGACACGAGGACAGGTTCCCGCCGCCGGGCCGGACTATGCTCGACCGGCGAATGTCTGCCCGTACCTCTCTGGAGCACCACATGGCCCTCAAGATCACTGTGATCGGCACCGGGTACCTCGGCGCGACCCACGCCGCGGCCATGGCTGAGCTGGGCTTCGAGGTGCTGGGGCTCGACGTGGTGCCCGAGAAGATCGAGACGCTGTCCGCCGGCCGGGTCCCGATGTACGAACCGGGGCTGGAGGAACTGCTGCGCAAGCACGTCGCCGGCATCGAGGGCTCCAGCGGCCGGCTGCGCTTCACCACCTCCTGGGAGGAGGTCGGCGCGTTCGGCGACGTGCACTTCGTGTGCGTGAACACGCCGCAGAAGCACGGCGAGTACGCGTGCGACATGAGTTACGTCGAATCCGCCTTCCGCTCGCTCGCGCCGCAGCTCACGCGGCCCGCCCTGGTGGTCGGCAAGTCGACCGTCCCGGTCGGCAGCGCCGCCCGGCTCGCCGCGCTGCTCACGGAGCTGGCGCCCGCCGGAGCGGATGCGGAGCTCGCTTGGAACCCGGAGTTCCTGCGCGAGGGCTTCGCCGTGCAGGACACCCTGCACCCGGACCGGATCGTCGCGGGCGTGGAGAGCGAGCGGGCGGAGAAGCTGCTGCGCGAGGTGTACGCCGGGCCGATCGGGGAGGGCTCGCCGTTCGTGGTGACGGACTTCCCCACCGCCGAACTGGTGAAGACGTCCGCGAACTCCTTCCTGGCGACGAAGATCTCCTTCATCAACGCCATGGCCGAGGTCTGCGAGGCGGCCGACGGCGACGTCGTGAAGCTGGCCGAGGCCATCGGGTACGACGAGCGGATCGGCAAGAAGTTCCTGCGGGCCGGCATCGGCTTCGGCGGCGGCTGCCTGCCGAAGGACATCCGGGCGTTCATGGCCCGCGCGGGTGAGCTGGGCGCCGACCAGGCACTCACCTTCCTGCGCGAGGTCGACTCCATCAACATGCGCCGCCGCGGGCACATGGTGGAGCTGGCGCGCGAGGCGGTCGGCGGCAGCGGCGGGTTCCTGGGCAAGCGGGTCGCGGTGCTGGGCGCCACGTTCAAGCCGGACTCGGACGACGTACGGGACTCCCCCGCGCTGAACGTCGCCGGGCAGATCCACCTCCAGGGCGGCCAGGTCACCGTCTACGACCCGAAGGGCATGGAGAACGCGCAGCGGCTCTTCCCGACCCTGGGCTACGCCCCGACCGCCGTCGACGCCGTGCGCGGCGCGGACGTGGTGCTGCACCTGACGGAGTGGCGCGAGTTCCGGGAGCTGGACCCGGCGGTGCTGGGCGAGGTGGCCTCCGAGCGGCTGATCCTGGACGGCCGCAACGCGCTGGACCCGGAGCTGTGGCGCGAGGCGGGCTGGACGTACCGGGCGATGGGCCGCCCCAAGGCGTAGCTCAGCCGCGGGCGCGGGCGGCGCGGTACGTGCGCATCTTCGCGCGGCTGCCGCAGACCGCCATCGTGCACCAGCGGCTGCGGCCCGCCGGGCTGCGGTCGTAGTACGCCCATCGGCAGTCCTCGGCCTCGCACGCCTTGAGCCGTCGCCAGGTGCCGTCGGCGTGGGCCGCCGCGATGGCCGCCGCGACGCGCGACGCGAGGGCTCCGGGGTCCGCTGGGCGCAGCGCGGCCGCGCCCCCGCCGTCCACGGTGACGAGCAGTGGGGCCGCCGCCAGCAGCCGGTCGAGGGGCGCGGTGTCCACCGGGTGGCCCGCGTGGGCCAGGCATGCCGCGCGCAGGGCCTCGCGCAGTTCGCGCGCCGCCGGCAGGTCCGCCTCGGTGAGCCCGAAGGCCGCCCGGCCGGCCTCCGTGTCGAGGGAGTCGGCACCCTTCTCCACGTCGAGCGTGTTCACCAGGGCTTCCACCAGTGCGAGGTCTCCCGGCGCGGGTGCCCTGTCATTCATGGTTGCGAGGTTACCCCTTATGCGGGAGCATGCAGTAACGGTTACTGGTTGAGCGAGCCAACCGGTAACACCTTCACTCCCCGGAGGACTTCACCATGAGCAGCACCACAGCCGTCGCCAAGCTGGGCGCGGTCGTTCTGGACTGTCCTGACCCGCAAGCCCTCGCACGCTTCTACGCACCGCTGCTGGGCGGGGTGCCCGAGGTCACCGACGGAGGGAAGTGGGTCGACCTCACCGGTTACGAGGGGACGCCGCTGGCCTTCCAGGAGGCGCCCGGGTTCGTGCCGCCGCGGTGGCCGTCGCCGGACGGCTCGCAGCAGTTCCACCTCGACCTGACGGTCGACGATCTCGACGCGGCGGAAGAACGGGTGCTCGCACTCGGTGCGAAGCCGCTGGACGCGGCCGACCCGGACAGGTCGTGGCGGGTCTACGCCGACCCGGCCGGGCACCCGTTCTGCCTCTGCGCCTGCTGACCTCGCTCCGTCACGTGACGACGGGGGCGGGGCGGCGGCGGGCGGCGCGGGAGGTGAACTCCGTGTCCCGTACGACCCGGGCCGCGTTGCCCCACGTCAGCAGGGCCAGATCGGCCTCGTCCCAGCCGCGGTCGATCAGCTCCGCGAGGAGGTGCGGGTAGCAGGAGACGTCCCTCAGGTCGTCCCCGTGCGGTACGTCGGCCACATCGGCCCCGTACATACCGCTCAGCCCCACGCAGTGCCGCCCGGCCACCTCGCGCACGTGGTCGAGGTGATCGGCCACCCGGCGCACCGTCTGCTCCGGGGCGAACCCGACCATGCACACGCCCTTGTCGGGGGTGAGGGCACGCAGTACGTCGTCGGAGGCGTTCGCCGGGGCGTCGGTCAGCGCGCCGGCTCCCGAGTGGGACAGGATCACCGGGGCGCGGCTGACGGACAGCACGCCGCGGACGGCCTCCTCGGGGGCGCCGGTCAGGTCGATGAGTACGCCGAGGCGGTTCATCTCCCGTACGACCTCCCGGCCGAACGGGGTCAGCCCCTCACCCTTCGGGCCGGCCCAACGGGTGCCGGCGAACACGACGCTGCGGACGCCGAGCGCGTGGTACGCGCGGAGCGTGCCGAGGGAGTCGCCCAGGGCGTGGCCCGCGACGGGGCCGAGCAGGGAGGCGATGCGCCCGCAGTTGCGGGCGTCGGCCATGTCGCCGGCGGTGAGGGCGAGGCGCAGGCCCTCGGGGTAGGCGGCCACGACCTTCTTGACGAGGTCGATCTGTTCCAGGGTGGCGCTGATCGCCCGGTCGCCGGCGTACTCCGCCGGGACGAGCAGGGACCAGAACTGGGCACCCACTCCGCCGTCGCGCAGGCGGGGGATGTCGGTGTCCAGCGTGCTCTCGCCGAGTTCGAGATCGTGCCACTGGCGCTGCCCGAGGATCGACGCGAGCCGGTTGAAACCGTCGGCGACGGGATGCTCGACGAGGAGCGCGCGGGCGCGGGCCAGGCTGTCGTCGGGGGCGGGCGGCGGGTCGTCCTCCCCCACGGGCTCGTGGAACACCAGCTCGTCGAGCTCTTCGGGTGACGCCGGCTCCGGAAGCTCCGGGACATCCGTCCCCAGTATTCGGTCGAGCTCGCCGACCGCGGTGGTGGACGAGGTGTGCGGGTCGTCCTGCAGATCTGCCATGACGGGACTCCGAATTCATCGGACGCAGTACGGCCACGGTGTCACGGGAGCGGCGAGGCTTCTCGGCGGACGGCGCGTTCGGGGTACACCCCGTGCCCCGAGCGGCCTCCGGCCCCCTCCCCCGCCGAAGCCCGGGCCCTACCGGCCGGTGCCGGAGCCTCCGGCACACCCCGCTCGCCGAAGCCCCTGCCGGGCTCGCCCCCACCACCGGCGCCGCGCGCCGGGTGCTGCCGCTTGGCCGAAGCCTCTGCCGTGCGGCCCTCCCCGGGGACCTGGCCGCCGTCGGCCGCCGCCAGGCCGGCGGGTGGCTACCGGCGCTCCGCGCCGGGTGCTGCCCCACCCGGCCCGCCCATTCGGCGGGAGCAGTGGGCGTGCGGCCCTCCCCTGGGGCCTGGCCGCCATCGGCCGCCACGGGGCCGGTGGGTGGCTACCGGCGCTGCGCGCCGAGTCCTGCCCCACCCGGCCCGCCCGTTCGGCAGAAGCAGTGGGCGTGCGGCCCTCCCCTGGGACCTGGCCGCCATCGGCCGCCACAGGGCCGGCGGGTGGCTGCCGGCGCTCCGCGCCGGGTGCTGCCCCACCCGGCCCGCCCGTTCGGCAGAGGCGGTGGCTGTGCGGCCCTCCCCTGGGACCTGGCCGCCGTCGGCCGCCGCCTCGCCCGTGGGTGGCTGTCGGCGCTCCGCGCCGAGATCTGTCCCGGGCCTCGGTGTGGGCCGGGGGCAGCCCAGACCCGCTTCGCTCGCGCGGTGGCAGGAGGGGACGTGGCGGGGCGCTCCCCGCAGGGTGTCGAACGCAACCGGGCCGCACCACGTCGCGGTGCCCGAACGTTCGGCACCCGAGGAGACGCCCCGGCGCGGCACCGACCCCGAAGCCGCCGCACCTGCAGACGCCACACCCCCGCCGCACCGACCCCGCAGCCGCCGTACCCGTCGCGAGGCCGCAGCCCCCGACCCCGGCAGCCAGCCCAAGCCCTACGCGTCCAGTTCCCCCAGCGTCGCGTTCGACGGGGGGACGTGGCTCAGGCCGGCGGAGGCCGACTGTGCGTCGCGGAGGGCTCGTACCGCGTTGTGCCAGGTCAGTTTGGCCACTTCCGCATCCGACCACCGCCGCCGCAGCAGCTCCGCGATCAGGTTCGGGTAGCCCGACACGTCCTCCAGACCGGCCGGAGTGAACGCCGTGCCGTCGTAGTCGCCGCCGATGCCGACGTGGTCGACGCCCGCGACCTCCCGCATGTGGTCGAGGTGGTCGGCCACCGTGGCCACCGTCGCGACCGGCCGCGGATGCGCGTCCTCGAAGGCGCGCTGCACCTTCATCGCGTCCGCCGTCATCGCCAGCGGATGCAGCCCGTGCGCCCGCATGTTCTCGTCCGCGCGCCGCGTCCACTCCACCGCCTCCGGCAGGACGAACTTCGGCACGAACGTCGCCATCGCCACTCCCCCGTTGCCGGGCAGCAGCTCCAGCACGTCGTCGGGGATGTTGCGCGGGTGGTCGCACACGGCCCGCGCGGAGGAGTGCGAGAAGATCACCGGCGCCACCGAAGTGGCCAGCGCCGCCCGCATCGTCGTGGCCGCCACGTGGGACAGGTCCACGAGCATGCCGAGGCGGTTCATCTCCCGTACGACCTCGTGGCCGAACGGGGAGAGCCCGCCCACCCCCGGCTCGTCCGTGGCGGAGTCGGCCCACGCGATGTTGTCGTTGTGCGTCAGCGTCATGTAGCGGACGCCGAGCGTGTGCAGCGCGCGCAGGGTGGCGAGGGAGTTGTTGATCGAGTGGCCGCCCTCGGCGCCCATCAGGGAGGCGATGCGCCCAGAGGCCCGCGCCGCCTCCATGTCGTCCGCGGTCAGGGCCCGCACCAGGTGCTCCGGGTAGCGGGCGAGGAGCTGCGCGACGACGTCGATCTGCTCCAGCGTCGCGCTGACCGCGTCGTCCCCCGCCAGGTCGGACCGTACGTACACGGACCAGAACTGGGCGCCGACGCCCCCCGCCCGCAGGCGGGGGATGTCGGTGTGGAGGCAGGCCGACTGGTCGCCGGCGATGTCGCGCCGGTCCAGGTCGTAGCGGACCTGCTCGCGCAGTGCCCACGGCAGGTCGTTGTGCCCGTCGACGACCGGGTGCGCGGCGAGCAGTTCCCGGGCCCGCTCGACCGCCCGCTCGACCGCCCGCCCGGCCGCCCGGCCGTCCTCCACGGGCGTCACTTGCCGAAGCCGAACGCGTCCGCGCCCTGCGCCTTGGCGCGCAGCCGCTTGCCCTTCTCCGTCGCCTGATCGTTGAGGTCCTGCTGGAACTCCCGCATGCGCGCGAGGAGTTCGGGGTCGTGGGCGGCGAGCATGCGGATCGCCAGCAGGCCCGCGTTGCGCGCGCCCGCGACGGACACGGTGGCGACCGGGACGCCGGCCGGCATCTGCACGATGGACAGCAGCGAGTCCATCCCGTCGAGGTACTTGAGCGGCACCGGCACGCCGATCACCGGCAGCGGCGTCACCGACGCCAGCATGCCGGGCAGGTGCGCCGCCCCGCCCGCACCCGCGATGACCACCTTGAGGCCGCGGCCGTCCGCCTCCTCGCCGTACGCGATCATCTCGCGCGGCATCCGGTGCGCCGAGACGACGTCGACCTCGTACGGGACCGAGAACTCGTCCAGGGCCTTCGCGGCGGCCTCCATGACCGGCCAGTCCGAGTCGGAGCCCATCACGATGCCGACTACGGGGGCTGCAGCAGGGGTCGTCATTCGGTGATCGTTCCTCGCAGGTAGCCGGCGGCGTGACGGGCGCGCTCCAGCGCCTCGTCGAGGTCGTCGCCGTAGGTGTTGACGTGGCCGACCTTACGGCCGGGCTTCACGTCCTTTCCGTACATGTGGATCTTGAGCTGCGGGTCGCGCGCCATGCAGTGCAGGTACGCCTGGTACATGTCCGGGTAGTCGCCGCCGAGGACGTTGGCCATGACCGTCCACGTCGCACGGGGGCGCGGGTCGCCGAGGGGCAGGTCGAGCACGGCCCGGACGTGGTTGGCGAACTGCGAGGTGACGGCGCCGTCCTGCGTCCAGTGCCCGGAGTTGTGCGGGCGCATGGCCAGCTCGTTGACGAGGATGCGGCCGTCCGTCGTCTCGAAGAGTTCGACGGCGAGGTGGCCGACGACTCCGAGCTCCTTCGCGATGCGCAGCGCCAGTGCCTGCGCCCGGCCGCCGAGCTCCTCGGAGAGGCCGGGCGCCGGGGCGATCACGGTGTCGCAGACGCCGTCGACCTGCCGCGACTCGACGACGGGGTAGGCGACGGCCTGGCCGTGCGGGGAACGGACGATGTTCGCCGCCAGCTCCCGTACGAAGTCGACCTTCTCCTCCGCGAGGACCGGGACGCCCGCCTTGAAGGGCTCCTCCGCGTCCTTCTCGTCGCGTACGAACCAGACGCCCTTGCCGTCGTATCCGCCGCGCACGGTTTTGAGGATCACCGGGAAGCCGCCGGTCTCGGCGGCGAACGCCGCCGCGTCCGCCGGGTCGCTCACGATGCGGTGGCGCGGGCAAGGCGCTCCGATCTGCGTGAGCTTCGCTCGCATCACGCCCTTGTCCTGGGCGTGCACCAGTGCGTCGGGCCCCGGCCGGACGGGGATGCCGTCCGCTTCCAGGGCCCGCAGGTGCTCGGTCGGGACGTGCTCGTGATCGAAGGTGATCACGTCGCAGCCGCGCGCGAAGGCGCGCAGCGTGTCCAGATCGCGGTAGTCGCCGATGACGACGTCACCGACGACCTGGGCCGCCGAGTCCTGGGGTGTGTCACTGAGGAGCTTGAATCTGATGCCGAGGGGGATGCCCGCCTCGTGGGTCATACGGGCGAGCTGGCCGCCACCGACCATGCCGACTACGGGGAACGTCACGCCTCCAGGGTATCCGCAGGCCCGCGGCCCTCCGTCCCCGCATGACTCTTCCCTCGCACCCCGCATCCGCGAAGGCCGCTGGTTAGCATGGCCGGGTTGACGACACGACCGAACGTCGACGACACCGACCGGAACGGGGCTTGCGAACACCATGAGTGGACGGGACGGCGGCCCCTGGCGCAGGCGCCTGGAGCGGCTCGCACGCGAGTTCGCGAAGTTCGGGGCCGTCGGCGGCGTGGGGCTCCTGGTGGACCTCGGGGTGTTCAACCTGCTGTGCCACGTCATGGACGTGCCGGTGGTGCCGGGCGGGATCATCGCCACCGTCGTCGCGATCGGCTGCAACTACCTGGGCTTCCGCTACTTCACCTACCGGGAGCGCGACAAGAACCGCCGCAGCCGTGAGCTGACGCTGTTCCTGCTGTTCAGCGCGGTCGGCCTGGTGATCCAGAGCGGGGTGCTCTACATCGCCACGTCCGGCTTCGGCTGGGACAGCCCGCTCCAGAGCAACGCCTTCAAGTTCCTCGGCATCGGCATCGCGACCGTGTTCCGGTTCTGGTCGTACCGCACCTGGGTCTTCAAGAAGCTGCCGCCGCCGCGCGAGGACCCGGACACTGCGGAGCCGTTCGCGGACGACCCGCGCGTCACCGAGGGCGACCGCGTCATCTGACGGTCGGCTCCGGCTCCTCCCTGGGGCGGGTCACCCTGCTCAGGAAGAGCGCGAAGACCGGCGGCTGCTGCTGGAGCATCTCCAGCCGCCCGCCGTCCGCCTCCGCGAGGTCGCGGGCGACGGCCAGCCCGATGCCGGTGGAATTGCGGCCGCTGATGCTGCGCTCGAAGATCCGCGCGCCGAGGTCGGCCGGTACGCCGGGGCCCTCGTCGGTCACCTCGATGACGGCCTGGTTCCCGGTGACGCGGGTGCGCAGGGCGACCGTGCCGCCACCGTGCATGAGGGAGTTCTCGATCAGCGCGGCCAGCACCTGGGCGACCGCGCCGGGCGTCCCGACGGCCCGCATGCCGTGCTTGCCCGAGTGGACGATGGCGCGGCCGGCGCTGCGGTAGGCCGGGCGCCACTCCTCGATCTGCTGCTTGACGACCTCGTCGAGGTCGAAGGCGACGGCGGAGCCGGTGCGCGGGTCGCGGGAGTTGGTGAGCAGCCGCTGCACGACGTCGGTGAGCCGCTCGACCTGCGTCAGCGCGATCGTCGCCTCCTCCTTCACCGTGTCCAGGTCCTCGGTGAGGGTGATCTCCTCCAGCCGCATGGACAGCGCGGTCAGCGGCGTGCGGAGCTGGTGGGAGGCGTCGGCGGCGAGCCGGCGCTCGGCGGTGAGCATGCGGCCGATGCGTTCGGCGCTGGAGTCGAGCACGTCGGCGACGCGGTCGAGCTCCGGTACGCCGTACCGCTTGTGGCGGGGGCGCGGATCGCCGGAGCCGAGGCGCTCGGCGGTCTCGGCGAGGTCGGTGAGCGGGGAGGCGAGCCGGTTGGCCTGGCGTACGGCCAGCAGGACGGCGGCGATCACGGCGAGCAGTGCCACCGCCCCGATGATCACGAGCGTACGGCCGACTTCGTCGGTGACCGTGGAGCGGGACTCCTGGACGGTGACGACCTCGCCGGAGTCGCCGCGCTCCACGCCCGTGATGACGCTGCCCCGGGGGCGTTCGCCGATCTCGATGGGGGCGCGGCCCGGAATCTCGATACGGGCGTACCGCTCGGGGTGGATCTGGTCGCCCAGCACCCCGGTGTTGACGCTCTCCTCGCCGAGGACGCGGCTCTCCACGACGCTGATGAGCCGCAGCGCCTCGGAGTCGACGCTCTCCTGGGCGCTGTTGCTGATGGTGCGCGTCTCGACGATGACGAGGGAGACGCCGAAGACGGCGATGACGACGAGCACCACGGCGAGCGTGGAGTTGATCAGGCGGCGGCGCATGGCTGTGTGTGTACGTCAGCTCTTCTCGAAGCGGAAGCCGACGCCCCGCACGGTCGCGATGTACCGCGGGTTGGCGGCGTCGTCGCCCAGCTTCTTGCGGAGCCACGAGATGTGCATGTCGAGGGTCTTGGTCGACGACCACCAGGTGGTGTCCCAGACCTCGCGCATGAGCTGGTCGCGGGTGACGACCCGGCCGGCGTCGCGCACGAGGACCCGCAGGAGGTCGAACTCCTTCGCCGTGAGCTGGAGTTCCTCCTCCCCCATCCAGGCGCGGTGCGACTCGACGTCGATGCGTACGCCGTGGGTGGCGGGCGGCGGGGCGGGCTCGCTGGCGCCGCGCCGCAGGAGGGCGCGTACGCGGGCGAGGAGTTCGGCGAGGCGGAACGGCTTGGTGACGTAGTCGTCCGCGCCGGCGTCGAGGCCGACGACGGTGTCCACCTCGTCGGCGCGGGCCGTCAGGACCAGGATCGGGATGGCGTGACCCTCGGCACGCAGCCTGCGGGCGACCTCCAGGCCGTCCATGCCGGGCAGGCCGAGGTCGAGCACGACCAGGTCGACACCGCCCTTCAGGCCGGCGTCGAGCGCGGACGGACCGTCCTCGCGCACTTCGACCTCGTAACCCTCCCGGCGCAGTGCGCGGGCCAGTGGCTCCGAGATGGACGCGTCGTCCTCGGCGAGCAGTACACGGGTCATGGGGTGATGGTAGTCCGCGCCGGGTTCGGGTCGCGGCCGGTCGGTGCTTGATCGTTCCGCCCTGCGGCTACCGGATGCGATCCTGGTGTGGACCTTGGAATGATGGGCTGTGGTTCCGCGTCGGCCTGTGATCCATCTCTCAAGTCCTTCCATATGGTCCAGGTTCGTGGCGTATGGTGGCGAGTCGTCTGTAGCAGGACTCTGAGCCCTTTCGGGCCTTTGGTCAGCGAACCGCACCAAAGGGCTCTTCTCTGCACGGGACCGGCATCGCCGTTCCGCACAGTGACTGACCACGGGCCGGGCCACCCTCGCGCGACGCCGGCCGCCCCCCACCCGGGCGCGCACCGCTCACGAGGCGGACGCGTCCCGAGCAAGCAAGGATCGACCATGGCGTCCAGCCTGACGAAGGACTCGGCCAGTACTCCTGGCGTCGAGAAGACCTTCCTCGGCCACCCCCGCGGCTTGGCCAACCTGTTCATGACCGAGATGTGGGAGCGCTACAGCTATTACGGCATGCGCGCCCTGCTCGTGCTCTACCTGTCGGCCGCGGTCGCCGACGGCGGCCTCGGCTTCGACGCGGGTACCGCCATCGCCATCTACTCGGTCTACAACGCGATGGTCTACCTGCTCGCCCTGCCGGGCGGCTGGTTCGGCGACCGCGTCTGGGGCGCCCGCAAGACCGTGGCGGTCTCGGGCACGATCATCATGATCGGCCACTTCCTGCTGGCCCTGCCGACCGTGGTGTCGTTCTTCATCGGCCTGGCGTTCATCGCCGCCGGTTCCGGTCTCCTCAAGGCCAACATCTCGACGATGGTCGGCCACCTGTACCGGGACAAGAACGACCCGCGCCGTGACGGCGGCTTCACGATCTTCTACATGGGCATCAACCTCGGTGCCTTCGTCGCCCCGCTGACCATCGGCTGGGTCGGCCAGAAGGTCAACTGGCACTACGGCTTCGCCATGGCCGGCGTCGGCATGGCGATCGGCCTGGCCTTCTTCCTCCTCGGCTTCCGCAACCTCGCGCCGGAGTCCAACCACGTGCCGGCCCCGCTGTCGGACGCGGACCGCGCCGGTGTCGTCCGCAAGGCCCTGGTCTGGCTGGCCGTCGCGGCCGTCGCGTACACGCTGGTCGGCCTGAGCGGCCAGTTCACCATCGACTGGGTCCTGTGGCCGCTGACCATCCTGGGTCTGGTCCTGCCCGCGTACTACATCATCCGCATCAAGCGCGACAGCGACCTGACGGCCGTCGAGCGCTCGCGGGTGTCGGCGTACGTCTGGTTCTTCGTGGCCGCCGCCGCCTTCTGGGGCATCTACGACCAGACCGGCTCGACCCTGACGCTGTTCGCCAAGGACAACACCGCCAGCTCGATGCTCGGCTTCGCCTTCCCCGAGAGCTGGTTCCAGTCGCTGAACCCGCTGTACGTGATGGCTCTCGCGCCGGTCTTCGCCTGGCTGTGGGTGGCGCTCTCCCGCCGCTCCAAGGAGCCGAGCACGCTCAGCAAGTTCGCCTTCGGCCTGGTGATGATCGGCGCCTCCTTCTTCGTGATGATGCTCGCGCAGACGGCGTCCGCGGGCGGCGTCAAGGTCACCCCGCTGTGGCTGTGCTCGGTCTACCTGATCCAGACCGTCGGTGAGCTCACCCTCTCCCCGGTCGGCCTGTCGCTGACGACGAAGCTGGCCCCGGCCAAGTACGCGTCCCAGATGATGGGTGTCTGGTTCCTCGCCGTGACCGCCGGATCCTCGGTGATCGCCCTGCTCCAGCTCGTCGGGGCGCCGACCGACACCGAGTGGTGGTTCGCCAGCCAGGGCGCCATCGCGATGCTCGGCGGATTCGCGATCTTCATGTACCGCAGGAGGGTGCAGCCGCTCATGGGCGGCGTGCACTGACCCGCACCCCCACCCGTGCCAAGGGCCGCCGCACCGTTTCCGGTGCGGCGGCCCTTCGCCGTGCCGGACGCCTCCGGTCAGCGCCCCAGCCGCCGCCACGGGGTGAAGGTGAAGACCGCGCCGCCGAGCAGGATCACCGTGCCGGCGACCAGGGCGAGGGCGCGCAGGCCGCCGTGGTCGGCGGCGCCCGTGTCGGCGAGGCCGCCGCCGGAGTCCGTGCCCCCTCCGCCGGCCACCGAGGCGCCCGGGGTGCCGCCCGCCGAGCCGCCCGAGGTACCGCCGCCCGAGGTACCGCCCGACGCCCCTCCCGGCTGGGCCGAGGTGTCGAGTTCGAGGGAGACGGGCGCCTTCCCCTTGACGGTGCAGGGGATGGTGATCTTCTGTCCGCCCAGGGTCACGTCGATCGTGAGCGTGCCGGGGCTGAGCGTCGACCTGCCGTCGGCCCCCGGTTTGTACGTACCCGTCATGTCCGGCAGGTCCACCGGCTTGCCCTGTTCGAGCGGGTCCTTGTTGGGCGGACCGGTCACGGCGACGGCGCCCTTGTCCGCGCCGCCCAGCAGCACCTGCATGGAGGGCTTGAGCGCGCCCGCCGGGAGGGCGGCGGGGCTGTCCATGACGCCCTTGGCCGTCTTGACCACGAGATCGTAGGCGCCGCCGTTCTTCCTGGCGTTGACGGTCACCTTGGAGTTGATGGCCGCCGGGCCCGGGGACTTGCACGCGAAGGCCACGGTCACCTCCTTGCCGGGGAAGCCGCCGCCGCCCCCGCCGCCGCCCGACGTGCCGGAGGTCGTCGTACCGCCCGAGGTTGTGGCGCCGCCGGACGTGCCGGACGTCGTGGTGCCGCCGGACGTGGTGCCACCCGAGGTCGTGGTGCCGCCCGAGGTCGTGGTGCCGCCGGACGTCGTGGTGCCGCCCGAGGTCGTCGTACCGCCCGAGGTGCCGCCGGCCGCGGAGACCTTGACCGTCGCCGCGGCCTTCACCGTCTCCTTCGGCGCGCACTTGGTGTCCGTGGACAGCGGCTTGCTGACGTTGATGGTGTACGCGTCCGGTGTCAGCGTGATCTCGCCCGCCTTCTCCAGCTTCAGCTTCCCCTTCATGTCCGGCAGCACCATCGGACTGTTCTTGGGGATCGGCGGGTTCTGCCGGGGCCCCTCCATCCGCAGGTCCCCGGTCGCCGCGCCGCCCACCTTCACGGTGCCGGTCGGCTTCACGGTGTCCTTGTCCAGGTCGAGGACGTCGGGGTTCTTGGAGGCGGCCTCGACCGTCTTCCACACCACCTCGATCTCGTCGCCCACCTTCGCCTCCGCCGGCGCCGTGATCAGCACCTTCGTAGTGCCCTGGACGGGCGGCAGGCCGGAGATGGCCGGCGGTACGCACTCGGTCTTGTACGAGACTTCGGCTGCTTGCGCGGGACTCGCCGCGAGCAGGATTCCCGCGCCGCCGAGCATCAGCGCGACGCCGGCCGCGCTCATCCTCCGTTGCGTGGTCACGAATTTCCCTTCGTCGTCGGACTGTTCTGCTGAGACGGTGCGGAGATCGGGGGGTGCGGGCCCGGCGCGGTGTCCGGGGTGAACCACGGCAGGCCCGCGGCGGCGGCCGGAGACGGGCCGGGAGCCGCCCGTTCGCGCGGCTCGCGGGTACGGGCCGGGCGGTGCCGGCCCGGCGTACGCGGCGGCCGGACCTTGTCGACGACCGCCATGCCGACGCGGAACACCGCCGCCGGCACCACCACGCACAGCAGGACCCAGAACAGCGTGACGCCCCACGGCCGCCCCACGCCCCACGGCTGCTCGGCCAGCACCTTGGGCCCGTACTTGAGCGAGACGAGGTAGTCGCCGTGAGCGCCGGCCGGCAGCCGCACGTCCAGCGCGACACGGGCCTTCTCGCCGGGCCGGACCGTGCCGCGCCACTGGCGTTCCTCCCACTGCGGCGCGAAGACGCCGTGCGAGGTGCCGATCTCGAAGACGGGGTCCTTCACCGGGTCCGGGCCCAGATTGCCGACGGTGACGACGAGTCTGCGGCTCTGCGGGGCGCCGAACCACGTCAGCACGGAGCCCGATCCGTCGAGCCGGGCGGCCGCGAGCACGGCGAGCTTCC
Source organism: Streptomyces sp. NPDC054887 (assembly GCF_053610585.1). Lineage (NCBI taxonomy): Bacteria > Bacillati > Actinomycetota > Actinomycetes > Kitasatosporales > Streptomycetaceae > Streptomyces > Streptomyces sp. NPDC054887. The sequence continues at coordinate 52,924 of NZ_JBSGYQ010000007.1, forward strand.
CGCCGCTTCCCGGCCGCGGGAGCGGTGCGACGGGGTGGCCGGCCACTTCGAACACGGCGTCGGCGGCGGCCGGTTCACCGCCGGTGACGGTGGCGACGTGCACCACGCACGGGCACGGCCTGGGCGGCTCGGCGACGGGCATCTTCTTCCGGAAGGCTCCCCGGGCGTCGGTGGTGACGGCGCGGCCGTCGGAGTTGGCGCACGCGTTGGTGCCGCCGACGACGCCCCGGCCGGGCGAGGACTGCCCGCAGATCAGCATCATCAGGAGCGTCCGGGGCCGCCACCCGGTGCCGCTGACGGTGATGTCACCGCCTTTGCCCGCCTCCTGACGGGACAGGGCGACCCGGGGCGGATCGTCGGAGTCCGCGCTCGCGCGGGCGGCGGGAAGGAGGGCGACGGCCGCGAGCAGGGCGCACAGCGACACCACGGCCCAGGGGTTTCGGGCCCGCCCTGGACCGGCCGTCTTCACACAGGGTGCCGGGCGCACGGGGACGGCCGGCTGCCGGGCCGGCACGGCGTGGGTCATGGCATCGCTCCTGACTGCGCCAACGGCCTTTTGGCGACGAGGGGTTCGGCAGCGTCCTGCGGTGGTCGCGGCCGGCGGCGCAGGCGGCGCACCGCACCTGCCGCGACGCCCAGCACCGCCAGCGCGGTGACCGCCACCGCCGTCCGGGGGACGAACGACGCGGACGCCGTCGCCTCGCTCCGCGCTCCGCCGGCGGCCGTCGCGGTGAGGCGGACGTCCACCGCGTCGAGGGCGGGGGCGCCGGGCCACGGCTCGGTGCGCTCCACACGGGCGCCGGGGGCGAGCCGCTCCGGCAGGGTGCGGGGTGCGCGGCGCAGGAGCTCGCCGCCGAGGAGCCCCTCGGCGCGGACGGCGAGGCGCGGGGCGAGCGCCGTGTTGCCCCGGTTGACCAGGACGTACGCGATGACGGCTCCGTCGCCCCGCCGGCGGACCGTGACGTCCTCGACGGTGAGCGCGGCCAGCGTGGGCCCACTGACGCGCAGATGGATGGGTACCTTCGTGGCCCGCCCGCCGCCCGAGGCGGCGATCGCGGCGGAGTGGCTGCCCGGCGCGGCGCCCGGCGGCACGGTCACGGTGAAGGGGACCTCGGCGCGGGTGCGCGCCGGGATCCGTACCTCGGTGGCGGCGAGCGCGATCCAGTCGCCGCTGTCCGCCCCCTCGGCGCGCAGCACGAACGTACGGGCCCCGCCGCCCGGGTTGGTCAGCGTCAGCCGGTCCTCGAAGACCGTGCCGGCGGCGCCCTCCAGGTAGAAGTACGGCCGTCCCGCGCCGCTCGGGGCCGCCGTCCAGGCCGGCGCGCGGTCCGCCGCGGCGGCGGCCGGGACCGGCGCGGCGGCGTTCAGCAGCAGGACGGCCGCGGCGGCGAGGAGGCGGCCGGCACGGCGGGCCCGGCGCGGCGACTGCACGGGCGGCGTCAGGCCGCGGGCCGCTGGCCGCGCCGGGTCAGCCACAGCGTTCCGGCCGCCCCGGTGAGCAGGACCGTTCCGCCGAGGGTGCCGAGCGCCAGGACGGAGTCCGTGGGGCCGGTCTTCGGCAGTTCGCCGGGGCCGCCGGTCGGGTTCTGCGGCGTACCGCCCGTGGAGTCGCCGGCCGGGCCGCCCGCGCCCTCGACGTCCAGTTCGAGCGACGGCCCGGGGTTGTTGGAGGGGGTGCAGGTGGTAGTGGTGCCGAGCGCCTTGATGGTCAGGACGGACGCGGTGAAGGTGACCTTGCCGCTCTTGCGCGGCGTGTACGTACCGCTCAAGTCGGTTATTTTGATGGGGGTGTTGGCGGGTATCGCGGCCGGGTTCGACGGTCCCGACACCGCCATGGTGCCGCTGTCCGCGCCGCCCAGCCTGATGACGGCGCTCGGGTTCATCGCCCCCTTGCCCAGTTCCACGGGGCTGGACGAGACGCCCTTCTGGAACGACATGGTGAGTTTGTAGGCGCCGCCGCTCTTGACGGCCTTGATGTCGATCGGGGAGACGGCCGACTTGTTGCCGATCGGCGTTTTGCACTGGTAGTCGACGTCCACGACGTCGGCACGGGCCGCCGGGGCGGCCAGCAGCACCACCGAGCCCGCGACCGCCGCGGCCAGCGCGAGAGTTGTCCGTTTCTCGTACGACACCTCAGGTCACCTCATGCCGGAAGACAGGTTCTGACGACACATCAGATTGGGCGTCAAGGTACGCCGGAGGTCTTGCCGAGGGAAGACAAAGCGCACGCCGGATCGGCGTGCGCGAGAAGGGACGTGAACCGCCGGTAACCCCGTGTCGCGCCTGGGCCGAAGCCGTCGGGGCGCCCGGGAGGACCGGCCGGTGGACTACGCGGGGGCGGCGAGTTCCGCCCAGACCGTCTTGCCGGTGGACTCGCCGGTCCGCTCGACCCCCCAGTCGAGGCACAGGCGCTGCACGATGAACATGCCGTGGCCGCCGGGCCGGCCGGCGCGGTGCGGTGTACGGGGGGCGGGCTGGCCCGTGCCCCGGTCGACGACTTCGAGGCGCAGCTTCTTGCCGTCGCACGCGACGCGCAGTTCCTCGGGTCCCTCGGCGTGCAGGCAGGCGTTGGTGACCAGCTCCGAGACGACGAGCAGGACGTCCTCGGCGGCGGCCCGCCGGTCGGCCGACGAGGCGGGGAGCCAGCCCCAGTCGTACAGCGCCTGGCGGGTGAAGTCTCGGGCGAGCGGCACGATGCCGCTGGCGCTGCTGAGCGTCAGAGAACGCGCCTGGCCGGCGGCGGACACGGCGGAGGCCGGGCCGTGGCTCGCCGACTCCTGGCCGGAGTCGCCCGACCGAGGCTGCCGGGTGGTGCTCATCAGCGCTTCACCTCACCGATTCGCCAATTCATCAAATTCATCGCTGCAAGGACAACGGGAGCGTTCTGAGCCCCCTGGGGCCGACACGGTCAGAGACCTCCTGCCCGACCGAACGGTGAGAACACCCACTTTTTCGGTACGGACGCGTGACGCGGTCGACAAACCGGTCAGCCGGAGGCGTCACTGAGACGCGATTCACTCTTCCAGCGCGTCGTCGAGCGACTCGTGAACGGTGAAGACGGCCTCTGCCCCGGTGATCTCGAAGACTCTGGCCACCACCGGCTGCATCCCGGCCAAGTGAACCCCTCCCCCGGCCGCCTCGGCCTTGAGGCGGGCACCGAGCAGCACGTTCAGCCCGGTGGAATCACAGAATTCGAGCGCCGAGCAGTCGATGACCAGCCGCGTACGCCCTGCCTCGAGGGCATCGTCCAGGGGCTCGCGGAGGAGCTCGGCGGTGTGGTGGTCGAGCTCACCCGCCGGCGTGACGATCTCACTCTGGCCCTCGGTCCGAACTGCGACCCGGAGCCGACCCCGGTTCGCGCTGCCGACCGTCCCGCGCTCCATGCCCGTCTCGTCTCTCTTCGCAGTCGTGACTGTCAATGACGTGCCAGAACCTTACGCCTTCTCCACGCGGACCGGTAGCCGAAGAACCTTTCAATACTAACCAATTCGGGCATATGGGACTTGCAACGGCCGGTCGAGAGCGGGTAGGCCTAGTAGGGACACAACCAACACGACCGGCTTTGGAGGCGCCGCACATCGCACGCAGACGTATCGGCATCGGCAGCCATATGCCGAGAACGATGGAGGAGACCATGTCACCCCGGCTCGACGAAGCGCGTACGCGCACCGTGCAGCAGACCGCGCCGTCGGCACACCTGCCCGCCCAGCCCGAGCACATCGACCCGGTCGAGCAGACCGGGCACACCGAGCAGACCGAGTCCGCGCTCGGCGGCCTCGAAGGACTGCCCGAGATCCCGCCGTACGACGAGGTGGCGCCGCTGGACGCCAGAGCGCTGTCGAAGACGCTCTTCGGACGCCTCGAAACCCTCGAAGAGGGCACGCACGAGTACGCGTACGTACGCAACACGCTCGTCGAACTGAACCTGGCACTCGTCAAGTTCGCCGCCTCCCGGTTCCGCTCCCGCAGCGAACCGATGGAGGACATCATCCAGGTCGGCACCATCGGCCTGATCAAGGCGATCGACCGCTTCGAGCTCAGCAGGGGCGTCGAGTTCCCCACCTTCGCGATGCCGACGATCGTCGGCGAGATCAAGCGCTTCTTCCGTGACACGTCCTGGTCGGTCCGCGTTCCGCGCCGGCTCCAGGAGTTGCGCCTGGACCTCGCGAAGGCCGGTGACGAGCTCGCCCAGCAGCTCGACCGCGCCCCGACGGTGGGCGAACTCGCCCAGCGCCTCGACCTCACCAACGAGGAGGTCGTCGAGGGCATGGCCGCGAGCAACGCGTACACCGCGAGCTCGCTGGACGCCCAGCCCGAGGACGACGACTCCGAGGGCGCGCTGGCCGACCGGATCGGTTACGAGGACCACGGCCTCGAAGGCATCGAGTACATCGAGTCGCTGAAGCCGCTGATCGCCGAACTCCCCGCGCGGGACCGGCAGATCCTCTCCCTGCGCTTCGTCGCCAACATGACGCAGTCGGAGATCGGCGACGAACTCGGCATCTCGCAGATGCACGTGTCGCGCCTGCTGTCGCGCACGCTGGGCAAGCTGCGCAAGGGCCTGACCGTGGAGGAGTGACATCTCCTCACCGGCGGTGAGAAGTGTGAGCGAGGGTCTGCCCCAGGCGCTATCCGGGGCAGGCCCTCCTCCACGTGGTGTCGCCTACCCGGCGTGCCCCGTCGTACGCACGCCCTGTCGCCAGACCTCGGAGACGAGCGGCACACCCGGGCGGTAGGCCAGGTGGACGTGGGAGGGGGCGTCCAGCAGCACCAGGTCGGCGCGGGCGCCGGGGACCAGACGGCCGATGTCGGTTCGGCGCAGGGCCGCCGCGCCGCCCGCCGTGGCCGACCAGACCGCCTCGTCCGGGGTCATTCCCATGTCGCGTACGGCGAGTGCCACGCAGAACGGCATCGAGCTGGTGAAGGACGAGCCCGGGTTGCAGTCCGTGGACAGCGCCACCGTCGCGCCCGCGTCGATGAGCCTGCGGGCGTCCGGCCACCGGGCGCGGGTCGAGAACTCCGCGCCGGGCAGGAGCGTGGCGACGGTGCGGCTGTTCGCGAGGGCGTCCACGTCGGCGTCGGTGAGGTGCGTGCAGTGGTCGGCGCTGGCCGCGTCGAGTTCGGCGGCGAGCTGCACACCGGGGCCGTGGCCGAGCTGGTTGGCGTGGATGCGGGGGTGCAGGCCCTTCGCCCGGCCCGCCGTGAGGATGGCGCGGGCCTGGTCGCCGTCGAAGGCGCCCTTCTCGCAGAAGACGTCGATCCAGCGGGCGTGCGGCGCGCACGCGTCGAGCATCTCGCCGGTGACGAGGGCGACGTACCCGGCCGGGTCGTCGGCGTAGTCCGGCGACACGATGTGGGCTCCGAGGTAGGTGACCTCCTCGGTGTGGCGCGCGGCGATGCGCAGGGCGCGGGCCTCGTCGTGGGTCGTCAGGCCGTAGCCCGACTTGGTCTCGAACGTCGTCGTGCCCTGGCGCAGGGCCTCGCCCAGGTACCGGGTGAGGTTCGCTTCGAGCGCCTCGTCGGTCGCGGCGCGGGTGGCGGCGACGGTGGTGCGGATGCCGCCGGCGGTGTAGGCGCGGCCCGACATGCGGGCGTTGAACTCCTGGGTGCGGTCGCCGGCGAAGACGAGGTGGGAGTGCGAGTCGACGAAGCCGGGGATCGCCGCCCGGCCCCCCGCGTCGTACGCGGTGTCGGCGGCGGGGGCGTCGGCCGCCCGGCCGGTCCAGGCGACGCGGTCGCCGTCCAGCAGGACGGCCGCGTTCTCGATCAGGCCGAGGGGGCTCGCGCCCGTGTCACCGGCCCGCGCGGGGTCGTTGGTGACGAGGCTGCCGATGTTGGTGACGAGGGTGGTGCTGCTCACTGGGTCCTCTCCCGGTTGCGTACGTTGCGCGGGGTGCGGGGCGGATGGCCGCCGCGCCGGGCCTTCCCCGGCCCGCCCCGGACCGCGGACGCGGGGGCGGGGCGGGAGGGGAGAGGCCCGCCGCGGGTGGTGCTGGGTTACCAGTGGACGGCCGCGATCGCCTCCGCCATGGCCCGGGGCACGTCCGGGACCAGCGTGTGCGTACCGTCGCGGACGATGTGGCGGCCCGCGACGACGGTGTGGCGCACGTCGCACGCGGACGCCGCGAACACCGCCGTCTCCGCGCCCAGCCGCGGCGGCGGCCCCGCCGTCCTGACCGAGTCCAGGGCGATGGTCGTGAAGTCGGCCGGGGCCCCCTCGGCGAGGGTGCCCGCGTCGTGCCAGCCCAGCGCCCGGTGGCCGTCGGCCGACGCGGCGCGCAGCAGGGCCGCGGCCGTCCAGTGGCCGCGCGTGCGGGAGCGCAGGCGCTCGTTCAGTTCCATCGCCCGCGCCTCCTCCAGCAGGTCGATCACCGCGTGGCTGTCGCTGCCCAGCGAGAGCGGGGAGCCGGCCGCCTGGAGGCGGGCGGCCGGGCCGATGCCGTCCGCCAGGTCGCGTTCCGTCGTGGGGCACATGCAGGTGCCGGTCGACGTGCCGCCGAGCAGGGCGATGTCCTCGTCGGTGAGGTGGGTGTTGTGGACGCCCGTGGTGCGGGGCCCGAGGACGCCGTGGTCGGCCAGCAGGCGCGTCGGCGTGCGGCCGTGCGCCGCCAGGCACGCCTCGTTCTCGGCCGGCTGTTCCGACAGGTGCACGTGCAGCGGCGCCGTCCGGGCCTCGGCCCAGGCCGCCACCGTCGCCAGCTGGTCCGCCGGCACGGCCCGTACCGAGTGGACGGCCGCCCCGATGCGGGCGTGCTCGCGGCCCTTGAGCAGCGACGCCCGTTCCGCCCACGCTTCGGCGGTGCCGTCGGAGAACCGCTGCTGGGTGGTGTCGGGCGGCGTGCCGAAGCCCGAGGCGAGGTACGCCGTGTCCAGCAGCGTGATGCGGATCCCGGCCTCGGCGGCGGCCGCGATCAGGGCCTCCCCCATGGCGTTGGGGTCGGCGTAGGGGACGCCGCCGGGGCCGTGGTGGAGGTAGTGGAACTCGCCGACCGCGCTGACCCCGGCCAGCGCCATCTCGGCGTAGACGGCCCTGGCCAGGTCGAAGTACGTGTCGGGCGTCAGGCGGGAGGCCACGCCGTACATGACCTCCCGCCAGGTCCAGAAGGTCCCCGAGCCGACCTGCACCGTGGAGCGCAGCGCCCGGTGGAACGCGTGGGAGTGGGCGTTGGCGAGCCCGGGGAGGGTCAGGCCGCGCAGGACCACGGCCCCGGGCGGCGGCGCCGGGACGTCCTCGCGGACGGCCGTGATCCGGCCGTCCGCGACGTCCAGGGCCACGCCGGGCTCGACGGCGGTGCCGAGCCAGGCGTGCTCCAGCCAGTAGGTCACGTGCACGCGAGCCCCTCCAGTACGTCGGCGAGTGCGACGACCCCCGCGACGCAGTCGTCCTCGGCGGCGTACTCGGCCGGAGAGTGCGAGACACCCGTGGGGTTCCGTACGAACAGCATGGCGGTCGGCACCGAGGCGGACAGGATGCCCGCGTCGTGTCCCGCGCCCGTGCCGAGGACGGGGAGGTCGCCGTGCGTCTCGCGCAGGAGCTTCGCCAGCTCGTCGCGCAGCGCGTGCTCGAACTCGACCACGGGGGTGAACGACTCGCGCGTGACGCGCAGGTCGATGCCGGAACGGGTCGCGCTCTCCTGCGCCGCCTGCTCGATCCCGGCGACGACCCGGTCGAGGGTGTCCTGGTCGGCGGCGCGCGAGTCGAGCCAGCCGCGTACCAGGGAGGGGATCGCGTTCACGCCGTTCGGCTCGACGGCGATCTTCGCGAAGGTGGCGAGGGCCCCGGCGAGCCGTGCCTCCCGGCGGGCCGCGACGACCGTCTCGGCGTACGTCAGCATCGGGTCGCGCCGGTCCTCCAGGCGGGTGGTGCCCGCGTGGTTGGCCTCGCCGTGGAAGTCGAAGCGCCAGCGGCCGTGCGGCCAGATGGCGGAGGCGATGCCGACGGGGTCTCCGGAGACGTCGAGGGCGCGGCCCTGTTCCACGTGCAGTTCGACGAAGGCGCCGATACGGGCGAGGCGTTCGGGGTCGGGGCCGATGGCGGACGGGTCGTACCCCGCCGCCTCCATGGCCTCCAGAAGGCTGACGCCGTCCCCGTCCCGCAGCTCGTGGGCCTTGGCGGCCGTGAGCTGCCCGGCCGCCAGCCGGGAGCCCACGCAGGCCAGGCCGAAGCGCGCGCCCTCCTCGTCACCGAAGTTGGTGACGGCCAGCGGCTTGGCGAACTCCACTCCCCTGCGGCGGAGTTCGTCGAGCGCGGCGAAGGAGGACACGACGCCGAGCGGGCCGTCGAACGCGCCGCCGTCCGGGACGGAGTCGAGGTGCGAGCCGGTGACGACCGCGTCCCCGGCCAGCGGGTCGCCCAGCCAGGCCCACTGGTTGCCGTTGCGGTCCACCTCGTACGTCAGGCCCCGGGACTCGGCCTGCGCCCTGAACCAGGCGCGGCAGTCCCGGTCGGCCTCCGTCCAGGCGTAGCGGCGGTAGCCGCCGGAGCCGGCGTCGCGCCCGATCGGCAGCAGGTCGGCCCACATCTCGTGGAACGACGTGGACGTGTGCGGGGGCCCTGCGGCGGGCGCTGCGGAGGTCATTCGCCCTCCCGCATGGGGACGCGTACGCCCTGCTCGTCCGCGGTCTTCCCGGCGATGTCGTAGCCGGCGTCGACGTGGCGGATGACGCCCATGCCGGGGTCGTTCGTCAGCACGCGGCGGATCTTCTCGCCCGCGAGCTTCGTGCCGTCGGCGACCGAGACCTGGCCGGCGTGGATGGAGCGGCCCATGCCGACGCCTCCGCCGTGGTGGATGGAGACCCAGGACGCGCCCGAGGCGACGTTGACCATGGCGTTGAGCAGCGGCCAGTCGGCGATCGCGTCCGAGCCGTCGAGCATGGCCTCGGTCTCGCGGTACGGCGAGGCGACGGAGCCGCAGTCGAGGTGGTCGCGGCCGATGGCGAGCGGGGCGGCGAGGGTGCCGTCCGCGACCATGTTGTTGAAGAGCTCGCCCGCCTTGTCGCGCTCGCCCTGGCCCAGCCAGCAGATGCGGGCGGGCAGGCCCTGGAAGTGGACGCGCTCGCCGGCCATCTTGATCCAGCGGTGCAGCGACTCGTTCTCCGGGAAGAGCTTCAGCAGTTCGCGGTCCGTCTTGTGGATGTCCGACGCCTCGCCGGACAGCGCCGCCCAGCGGAACGGGCCCTTGCCCTCGCAGAACAGCGGACGGATGTACGCGGGCACGAAGCCGGGGAAGTCGAAGGCGCGCGCGTAGCCGGCCAGCCGGGCCTCGCCGCGGATGGAGTTGCCGTAGTCGAAGACCTCGGCGCCGGCGTCCATGAAGCCGACCATCGCCTCGACGTGCCGGGCCATGGACTCGCGGGCGCGCAGGGTGAAGTCGGCCGGCTTCTCGGCTGCGTAGGAGGCCATGTCGTCGAAGTCGACGCCGACGGGGAGGTACGAGAGCGGGTCGTGGGCGCTGGTCTGGTCGGTGACGATGTCGATGGGCGCGCCTTCGGCGAGCATGCGCGGCAGCAGCTCGGCCGCGTTGCCGAGGAGGCCGATGGACAGCGGCCTGCGGGCGTCGCGGGCCTCGACGGCGAGCTGGAGGGCGTGCTCCACGCTGTTCGCCCTGACGTCGAGGTAGCGGTGCTCGATGCGGCGCTCGATGGCGCGCGGGTCCACGTCGATGCAGATCGCGACGCCGTCGTTCATGGTCACGGCCAGCGGCTGGGCGCCGCCCATGCCGCCGAGGCCGGCGGTGAGGGTGATGGTTCCGGCCAGCGTGCCGTCGAACCTCTTCGCCGCGACGGCGGCGAAGGTCTCGTACGTGCCCTGGAGGATGCCCTGGGTGCCGATGTAGATCCACGACCCGGCGGTCATCTGGCCGTACATGGTCAGGCCCAGTGCCTCCAGGCGGCGGAACTCCTCCCAGTTCGCCCAGTCGCCGACCAGGTTGGAGTTGGCGATGAGCACGCGAGGCGCCCACTCGTGGGTCTGCATGACGCCGACCGGGCGGCCGGACTGGACGAGCATCGTCTCGTCCTGCTTGAGGGTCTTCAGGGTGCGCACCATGGCGTCGAACGAGCGCCAGTCCCGCGCGGCCTTGCCCGTGCCGCCGTAGACGACGAGCTTGTCGGGATGCTCGGCGACCTCCGGGTCGAGGTTGTTCTGGAGCATGCGCAGGGCGGCCTCCTGCTGCCATCCCAGGGCGCTCAGCTCCGTACCGCGCGGTGCCCGTACGGGGCGGGGTCCTGACATGGTGTGCCTCCTCGCGAGTGACTGCATTGTCGTCTATTCACATCCTGACCAGATGAATAGAACTAGTCAATACGTACGCGCGCCTGCGCGGCGCCCGAGGGGGTGGTTGGCTGGAACACATGCCTTCGGACACGAGCCCGGACACGCTCCCCGGCACCAGTGGTCCCGAGCGCCGCGAGCAGGCCGTACGGGCCGCGGTGGAGCAGGGCGTCGTCGGCCCCGGCGTGCCGATCGCCGGCCTCCTGGACACCGCCGGCATCCGCGCCTCGGCCGCCGCCCTGCGCGCCGCGTTCGAGGAGGTCACGCCGCCCGGGACCCCGGTCCTGCACGCGTTCGCCGTCAAGGCGACGCCGCTGGTCCCGGTCCTGCGGCTGCTGCACGAGCACGCGGACATCGGGGCCGAGGTGGCGAGCGGCGGGGAACTTGCACTGGCCCGCGCCGCCGGCGTGCCGCCGTCCCGCACCGTCCTCGACTCCCCGGCGAAGACCGCCGCCGAACTGCGCGAAGCCCTCGCGCTGGGCATCGCGGTCAACGCCGACAACCCGCAGGAACTCGCGCGCCTCGACGCCCTGGTGCGGTCGGCGGCCACCGCCTCCCCCATCGGCCTGCGCGTCAACCCGCAGACCGGCGCCGGCGCCATCGGCGCGCTCTCCACCGCCACCGCCACGTCCAAGTTCGGCGTGGCGCTGCGGGACCCCGGCGCCCGCGCCTGGGTGGTGCGCGCCTACCTGGACCGGCCGTGGCTGACCCGGCTGCACGTCCACTCCGGCTCGCAGGGCCTGCCGCTCGAGCTGATGGCCCGGGGCGTGGCGGCGGCGTACGAGCTGGCCGAGGAGATCAACGCGGCGGCCGGCCGGCGGCAGGTCGACACGGTCGACATCGGCGGCGGTCTGCCGGTCGACTTCTCCTCCGACGCGCCGGCGCCCACGTACGGCGACTACGCCCGCCTCCTCAAGCGGCACGTCCCCGGCCTGCTCGACGGGCGGTACGGCCTGGTCACCGAGTTCGGCCGCTCGCTGCTGGCCAGGCACGGCACGGTGCTGGCCCGCGTCGAGTACGCGAAGACCTCCGGTGACCGGCCGATCGCCGTCACCCACGCGGGCGTCCAGATCGCGACGCGGACGGTGTACGCCCCGGAGTCCTGGCCGCTGCGGATCGCGGCGTACGACGCCGAGGGCCTGCCCAGGACGGGGCCGCCGGTCGCGCAGGACGTGGCGGGCCCGGCGTGCTTCGCGGGCGACCTGCTGGCCGAGAACCGGCTGCTGCCGCTGCTCGGCCAGGGCGACCACGTGGCCGTGCTCGACACGGGCGCGTACTACATGGCCGCGCACTACGCGTACAACAGCCTGGCCAGGGCGGGCATCCACGGCTTCACCACCGGCCCCGGCGGGGTCCGCTTCAGCGTCGTACGGCCACCGCAGACGCTCGCCGAGATCGTCGCCGAGTCGGGCGGCGCGCACGCGGACGCGCTCCTGTAGACGGACGCGCCGCGACGTGTCGGGCGCCGGTTGCCCGGCCCGGGGCTGCTTCCATGGATCCATGGCACTCAGGAGCGTGGTCGTCGAACGGCGGATCGCGGCCGGCCCGGACCGGGTCTGGCTCGCCCTGACCGACCTGGAGCGCATGCCGGAGGTGATCGGCGGGGTGGAGAAGGTGGAGATCCTCCAGCGGTCGCCGTCGGGCGCCTTCGGGGTCGGCACCCGCTGGCGGGAGACCCGCCGGATGATGGGCCGGCAGGCCACCGAGGAGATGCGCGTGACGGTGAGCGAACCTCCGGTGCGGTACGTCGTGGAGGCGGACTCCCGGGGCACGCGTTACGTGTCGGAGTTCGCGTTGCGCGCCGACGGTCCGGACGCGACGACCGTCCGGATGACGTTCTCCGCCGTCCCGCCGCCCGGAGCGGCGGGTCTGGCGGCCAGGGTGCTCGGCGGTCTCGGCGCCCGAGCGGTGGGCAGGGCGATCTCCAAGGACCTCGCCGACGTGGCGGCAGCCGTGGAGGGGGCGCGCGGCTGAGCGCTGCGGCGCATCGGCGGTTCCGTACGCCGACGCCACCCTTTCCGATCGAATTCGATCGCTGGGCGGTCAATAAAGCAACGACAAGGGCACTAAACAGAAGACAGCTGGCATGTGCACGTGGGAAATGCCGGAACCACCTGCCCTCGCTGCTCTCTTTCCGTAGCCTCCTCGTCACTGCCGCGAACGTGAGTCCGGCAGTCCGCATCCATGTGCCACGCCGGGAGGGGGGTTCCGCATGCCCGGAATCGACGAATGTCTGCTCGCGGCGATGGTCCTGCCCGGCGCCCTGGGGGCCTCGCTGGTCGACTGGACGAGCGGGCTCGCGCTGGGCACGGTCGGGGACTCGCCCAACGACGACCACGAGACCACCGCCGCCGAGACCGCGGAGCTGGCCAGGATGGCCGCCGAGCAGCGCGCGTTCTCCCCCGGGGGACTGCCGGTCGAGGACGTCATCATCACCTCGCCGAGCGGCTACCACCTGCTGCGTTTCGTCGAGACCTCGTTCGACAGCAGTGTCTTCCTGCACCTGTGGCTCGACCGCGAGGACGGCAACCTCGCCCTGGCCCGGTTACGTCTGCGCACCCTGGCCGAGGAACTGGTCCTCGGATGAACGCCACCGTGTCCCCGATGCTCGTCCGGCTGGCCGCCGAGCGCGCGACCGGCGCCCTGCTGCGCGACCACGGGACCCTCTACCTCGTCGACGGCCAGGTGGTGCACGCCGAGAGCCCCGCCGCACCGGGCATCGACGTACTGCTGACCTCCACCGGGCGGCTGCCCGCCGAGGAGTGGCAGGAGGCCGTCGACCGCGCGGGCACCCGGGGGCGGGTCGGGCGCTTCCTCGTCGACAGCGGCCGGCTGGCCGACGGCGAGCTGGAACTGTGCCACCTGAGCGCGCTGTTCGACGCCGCCTTCTTCGCGCTCGCCCCGGGCAGCGGCCCGACCCGCTTCCGGTACGGGGCCGCCCACTGGCTGGGCCGCATCCGGCCCGTCTCCGCCGCGGTGGTCGAGCGGGAGTCGCTGCGGCGCAGACGGCTGCTGGACGAGCTCTGGCCGTACCCGGACACCGACACCGCCCCCGTCGTACGCCGCAGTACGCCGGCGGGGCAGCCCGTCACCCGGCGCCAGCGCGCCGTGCTCGACCTGGCGGACGGCGCGCGGACGCCGGGCGACATCGCCCGGGCCCTGGGGCGGCCGGCCTTCCACACACTCATCGACGTACGGCGGCTCGCCGCGGCCGGGACGGTCGCCACGCCCCGTGACGCTCCGGCGCCCCCGCCCCCCGTGCCCGCCTGGGTCGCGGGGGTCGCGGACGACCCGGACACCGCCCTGCTGCGCCGGCTCCGCGACGCCCTGGAGGCAAGCCTGTGAAGTTTCGGACCGTCGGCGCGGCCCTCCCCACCCCCTCATGAGGCGCGCCCTGAGACAACGCGCAGAAAGGAGAAGGCTGATGGCGACAGAACCCGAAGTTCTCGACGAACTGAGGCGGTTGAAGGCCAGGATCCCCCAGTTGTCGGGCGCGCTCGCCGCGAGCGTCGACGGCCTCGTACTGGCCCAGGACACCACGACCGTGGAGCCCGAGGGGATCGCGGCGCTCACCGCCGCGGCGCTCGGCGTCGCCGTTCGGCTGACGGACGCGACCGGCCAGGGCGTCTTCCGCGAACTGCTCGTGCGCGGCGACGACGGTTACGTGGCCACCTACGCGGCGGGCACGTCCGCCGTGCTCACGCTCCTCGCGGAACCGCGCGTCAACGTGGGCCGGCTCCACCTGGAGGCCCGCCGGGCCAGTGTCCGCATCGGCGCCCTGGTCGACCACGCCAGGGAGAACGCGTGACCACAGCCAAACGCACCACAGCAGTCACCTCCACCATCCGACGAAAAGGAAGTGCGATACCCATGTCCAACACCGAAACCGTGCTCAAGGAAGCGATGACCGGCATCGAGGGAACCCTCGGTGTCGCCCTGGTCGACTACACCAGCGGCATGGCCCTCGGCACCCTCGGCGGCGGCAAGGACCTCGACCTGACCGTGGCCGCCGCGGGCAACACCGATGTGGTGCGCGCCAAGGTGCGCACCATGGAGCATCTGGGCCTCAAGGACGAGATCGAGGACATCCTCATCACCCTCGGCGGCCAGTACCACATGATCCGGCTCCTCAAGGGGCGCAGCTCCAACGGCCTGTTCCTCTACCTGGCGCTGGACAAGGCGCGGGCCAACCTCGCGATGGCCCGCCACCAGCTCAGGAAGATCGAGGCCGAACTCGACGTGTGACGGCCGGGACGGCCGCCGGGCGACGCCGCGCGCCGCCCGGCGCGGCGTCGCCCGCCGCGATCCCGGTGGTGCGGTACGCCGTCACCCGCCGCCCCGCGGGCCCGCCGCCGAGCCGGTCCGTGCACACCCACAGCAGGGTTTCGTCCCGGCGCTCGCGGGCGCCGATCCACACCGCCTTCAGCCACAGCCCCGCGCCGGCGCCCGCCAACAGCAGCCCGCCGGCGCCCGGCAGCGCGAAGGCGCTCGCCACGGCGGCGAGGAAGACGGCCGCCAGCCACCAGCGGCGGTCGCGGCGCCGGGCCCGTACCGTCACGGAACGGGCCTGGAGGAAGTCGCGGCGGCCGGCGCGGCTCGCGGACGCGGCGAGCGCGGCGTACCGGCCCCTGCGGGCGAGCGCGGTCGCGGCGGCCGCGACGACGAAGAGCGCGGCTCCGGCCAGCAGGCCGGCCCGGCGCCCGGTGAGGCCGGGTACGAGTGCTCCGATCCCGGCGGCGAGCAGCCCGAGCCACCACAGCGGGGCCGCCCCGGCCCGTACGACCACCGCCACCCGCGCCAATGCCTGCGCCTGTTCTCCGCGCGCCACGACCGCCCCTTCCTGCCGGCTTCGACTGTTTCCAGTCGGGGAGGGTAACGCCGGATTCTGAGCGCCGCGTGAAAAACCGCCGAGAAAGGCCGGGCGCGCCCGGCCCGTCGGCGGCTAGTCCACGAACAGACCCCGCGCCGCCGCCTTCGTGTCGAACTCCTCCAGCCGCGCCTGCGCGTCCGGCAGGCCGTCGCACATCGCCTCCAGCAGCACCCGCCCCAGCAGCATCGGCGCGCACGCCGTGTCGAACGCCAGGCCCGTGCCGACCGCCGCCGGGATGAGCAGGTCGCTGTGCCCGGCCACCGGCGCGAAGGCGGAGTCGGCGACCGTCACCACGGTCAGGCCCTGCTCGCGCGCGTACGCCAGCGCGTCCACGACCTCGCGCGGGTGGCGCGGCAGCGCGAAGCACAGCAGCGCGGTGGCGCCCGCCCGGCGGGCCGCGTCGATGCGGTCGGCGAGCATCGACCCGCTCTCGTCCAGGAGGCGTACGTCGGGGTGCACCTTCGCAGCGAAGTACGCGAACCCCCGGGCCTGCGAGGACGCGGCGCGCAGTCCGAGCACGGGCAGCGGGCTGGAGCGGGCCAGCACCCGGCCGGCCTCCTCGACGGGGCGGGGGTCGGCGAGCAGCTCGGAGAGGTGCCGGAGGTTCTCGATCTCGGCCTGGACGGCCTGCTGGTACTCGTTGTACGCGTCCTCGCCCGGCGAGGGCTCGGTGGGCGCGACCTCCCGCAGGTGCTTGCGCAGGGCCGGGTAGCCGTCGAAGCCGAGGGCCACGGCGAAGCGCGTGACGGAGGGCTGGCTGACGCCGGCCAGCTCGGCCAGTTCGACGCTCGACAGGAACGGCACGTCGGCGGCCTTGCGCACCATGCAGTGGGCGATGCGCCGCTGGGTCGGCGTGAGCCGGTGCCCGTCGAAGAGCTGCTGCAGTCGCGCGGCAGCGCTGTCGCTCATGCCGTCCCCCTCGGAGTTCCGCACATCGTCGGTGCGTCGGTCGTTCATGCGAGTGTTCTACCGCTGAGCACGGGCACTTATTCAGACACCCAGAACTCTGCATGACCATATACAGCCGGGGCAAGGGACGGCCGGTCCTGGCTTCGACCGGCCGGGGCCCTGCGGCGGGAAGAACCGGGGCCCCCGGCGGCGGGAAAAGGGGGGTTAGCCCCACTGTCCGCGGCTCCCGCACTCCGTAACGTCTCGCACCATGGAAGCCCGCGATTTGAAGAAGGACCTCGACGCGACCCTGCACGCGCGCAGGGAGCTGGGGGACGACTACGAGTCCGCGCTCGTCGAGTCGTTCCTGGAGAAGGTCGAGCAGCGTCTGGACGGCACGGTCGACCGCCGCGTCAGGCGTCAGCTCGCCGAGCAGCAGATGTCGGTGGCCAGAGGCGGCGGCAGGCCGGCACGGAGCGAGGGGGGCTTCGGCGAGCGGTTCGGCTTCGCCGCGGTCTCGCTGGTCCTCGCCGTCCCGCTGTCGGCGATCGGCGTGGCCAACGCGGATCTGCCGGGCCTGATCGTGGCCTGGTTCGGCATCGTCGGCGTCAACGCCGTCCATGCCGCGCGCGGCTCCGCCTGGCTGGGCAGAAGGCGCGAGAAGTCCGACTGGACGGAGTGAGCCGGAGGGGAAGTGTCGCGGGGACCGCCGCACCCCCGGTTGCCCGAGGGGCGGGACGACGGCGGTCCCCGCGAGGGGCGCGGGCCGGGATCAGGGCCGGCTTCGCGTCCAGGCGTCCATGGAGGTCCGGGAGCCGCTCCGTAGTCCGTGACGCCGACAACCACCAAGGTGCCCCAGGCGTGTTAAGCCGGTGCTGCGTGAACGTGTCGGCCTCGTACCACTTGCGCGAATCCGCGGCTTCCGGCTCCGGCGCGCCCCGCGCCGGAGCCCGCCCCGGCTAGCTCTGCGGCTTCGCCAGGAACGCCAGCAGGTCCTGCCTGCTCACCACGCCCGTCGGCTTGCCCTCCACCAGGACGATCGCCGCGTCGTGCTGCCCCTTGCCGCCGAGTACGGCCATCAGGTCCTCCACCGGCTCGCCGGAGCCGACCTGCGGCAGCGGCGCGCTCATGTGCTGCTCCAGCCGGTCCCCGAGCTGCGCGCGCTGCGCGAACAGGGCGTTCAGCAGCTCCCGTTCGACGACCGAGCCGATGACCTCGGCGGCCATGACGTCGGGGTGCCCGGCGCCCGGCTTGACGATCGGCATCTGCGAGACGCCGTACTCCCGCAGGACGTCGATGGCCTGACCCACCGTCTCCTCCGGGTGCATGTGCACGAGGCTGGGCATGTCGCCCTCCTTGTACCGCAGGACGTCACCCACGCTGGCGTGCTGGCCGGACTCCTCCAGGAAGCCGTAGTCCGCCATCCACTCGTCGTTGAAGATCTTGCTGAGGTAGCCGCGGCCGCTGTCGGGCAGCAGGACCACCACCACGTCGTCGGGGCCGAGCCGCTCGGCCACGCGCAGCGCGCCGACGACCGCCATGCCGCAGGAGCCGCCGACCAGCAGGCCCTCCTCCTTGGCGAGGCGCCGGGTCATCTGGAACGAGTCCTTGTCCGACACCGCGACGATCTCGTCCGTCACCGTGGCGTCGTACGCCGACGGCCAGAAGTCCTCACCGACGCCCTCGACGAGGTACGGGCGCCCTGATCCGCCCGAGTACACCGAGCCCTCGGGGTCCGCGCCGATGATCTTGACCTTGCCGCCGCTGACCTCCTTCAGGTAGCGGCCGGTGCCGCTGATCGTGCCGCCGGTGCCGACGCCCGCCACGAAGTGCGTGATCTTCCCCTCCGTCTGCGTCCACAGCTCGGGACCCGTCGTCTCGTAGTGCGAGCGCGGGTTGTTGGGGTTGCTGTACTGGTCCGGCTTCCAGGCGCCCGGCGTCTCGCTGACCAGGCGGTCGGAGACGTTGTAGTACGAGTCGGGGTGCTCGGGGTCGACCGCGGTGGGGCAGACGACGACCTCGGCGCCGTACGCGCGCAGCACGTTGATCTTGTCGGTCGACACCTTGTCCGGGCAGACGAAGATGCACTTGTAGCCCTTCTGCTGGGCCACGATCGCGAGGCCGACGCCGGTGTTGCCGGACGTCGGCTCGACGATCGTGCCGCCGGGCTTGAGCGCGCCGCTCTCCTCCGCCGCCTCGATCATCCGCAGGGCGATCCGGTCCTTCACGGATCCGCCGGGGTTGAAGTACTCGACCTTGGCCAGGACGGTCGCCTGGATTCCGGCCGTCACGCTCCCCAGCCTCACGAGCGGGGTGTTGCCGACGAGGGTGATCATCGAGTCGTGGAATTGCACGCTGCGCTCCGGGGTCTCCGTAGTGGTATGCGGCCCAGCGTAAACGGCTGACGACGGCCCGTTCACCTTCGGACGAGATTGAAGAGCGCCCACTACCGGGCAGTAAGCACTTGAGCGGAGGCTTCGAAGCCAGGAGGAGGTGGCTGCGACTGTGTCGAGAGCAAGGGTGGCACGGCGGATCGCCGCCGGCGCGGCGTACGGAGGGGGCGGGATCGGGCTGGTCGGCGCGGCCGCGGTGGGGATCTTCCTCGCCGAGGTGCAGCTCGCCAAGCGGTCGGTCGGCGGCGGACGGGCGCCGGTCCCGCCCCTGGCGGACGGGCTGTACGGCATGCCGCTGGCCGGGTACCCCATGGACGCGCCGCTGCGGCTCGCCATGCTCGGCGACTCCACGGCGGCGGGGCAGGGGGTGCGCCGGGCCGGGCAGACGCCGGGGGCGCTCCTCGCGTCCGGCCTCGCGGCGGTCGCGGAGCGTCCGGTGGCGCTGCGGAACGTCGCGCAGCCCGGGGCGCAGTCGGACGACCTGGAGCGGCAGGTCTCGGTGGTCCTTGCGGACCGGGAGCGGCTGCCGGACGTCTGCGTGATCATGATCGGCGCGAACGACGTGACGCACCGGATGCCGCCCACGCAGTCCGTCCGCCACCTGGCCTCGGCGGTACGGCGGCTGCGCACGGCGGGGGCCGAGGTGGTCGTGGGCACCTGTCCCGACCTGGGCACGATCGAGCCGGTCTACCAGCCGCTGCGCTGGCTGGCCCGGCGCGTGTCCCGGCAGCTCGCGGCGGCGCAGACGATCGGCGCGGTGGAGCAGGGCGGGCGCACGGTGTCGCTCGGCGACCTGCTGGGGCCCGAGTTCCTGGCGAACCCTCGCGAGCTGTTCGGTCCCGACAACTACCACCCCTCGGCGGAGGGCTACGCGACGGCTGCGATGGCCGTGCTGCCGACGCTGTGCGCGGCGCTCGGGCTGTGGCCGGATTCGGACCGGCTGGACGCCTCGCGCGACGAGGACATGCTGCCGGTGGCGAAGGCCGCGGCGGAGGCGGCGTCGGCCGCCGGTACGGAGGTCACGGCCGCCCGGGCGCCGTGGGCCCTGCTCAAGCACCGGCGCCGGCGGCGCCTGCCCGCCTCGACGGAGCCGGCCCGCTCCCCCTCGGAGTCGCGCCGGGCGCTGTGAGGGCGCGCGGGAGCGCGGTGCCACAGTGGGAGGGGGTGGGTGGCCTTCACCCGCCCCCGACTGAGCGGGCGCTTAGAAAAGAGGCCCGCATCACATCGCCCGCACGATGACCCGAGCGGTACGGACGGGTAACTTCCCACTCAGTCGTGCCCAATCGCCCTTCTCGCCCTCATGGAGCCGTCGTGCCCGAAGCAGTGATCGTTTCCACCGCCCGCTCGCCCATCGGACGCGCCTTCAAGGGCTCGCTGAAGGACCTGCGGCCCGACGACCTGACCGCCACCATCATTCAGGCCGCGCTCGCCAAGGTGCCCGAGCTCGACCCCCGCGACATCGACGACCTCATGCTCGGCTGCGGCCTCCCCGGCGGCGAGCAGGGCCACAACCTGGGCCGCATCGTCGCCGTGCAGATGGGCATGGACCACCTCCCGGGCTGCACGGTCACCCGGTACTGCTCCTCCTCGCTCCAGACCTCCCGCATGGCGCTGCACGCCATCAAGGCCGGCGAGGGCGACGTCTTCATCTCCGCCGGTGTCGAGATGGTCTCCCGCTCCGTCAAGGGCAACTCCGACAGCCTGCCGGACACCCACAACCCCCTCTTCGCCGACGCGGAGGCCCGTACCGCCGCCGTCGCGCAGACCGAGGGCGCGGACTGGCACGACCCGCGCGAGGACGGCCTGGTCCCGGACGCGTACATCGCCATGGGCCAGACCGCCGAGAACCTCGCCCGCCTCAAGGGCATCTCCCGCGCCGAGATGGACGAGTTCGGCGTACGGTCGCAGAACCTCGCCGAGCAGGCCATCAAGAACGGCTTCTGGGAGCGCGAGATCACCCCGGTCACGACCCCCGACGGGACGGTCGTCTCGCAGGACGACGGCCCCCGCGCCGGCGTCACCCTTGAGGGCGTCCAGGGCCTCAAGCCCGTCTTCCGCCCCGACGGCCGGGTCACCGCCGCCAACTGCTGCCCGCTGAACGACGGCGCCGCGGCCCTCGTCATCATGAGCGACACCAAGGCGCGGGAGCTGGGCCTGACCCCGCTGGCGCGCATCGTCTCGACCGGCGTCTCCGGGCTCTCGCCCGAGATCATGGGCTACGGCCCGGTCGAGGCCAGCCGCCAGGCGCTCAAGCGCGCCGGGCTGAGCATCGGCGACATCGACCTCGCCGAGATCAACGAGGCGTTCGCCGCCCAGGTGATCCCGTCGTACCAGGACCTGGGCCTCGACCTGGACAAGCTGAACGTCAACGGTGGCGCCATCGCCGTCGGCCACCCCTTCGGCATGACTGGCGCCCGCATCACCGGCACGCTGATCAACAGCCTCCAGTTCCACGACAAGCAGTTCGGCCTGGAGACGATGTGCGTCGGCGGCGGCCAGGGCATGGCCATGGTGATCGAGCGCCTCAGCTGACCCTCTGTGCGGCTCCGGCCGCACCCGGTTCGTGACCCAATCTCCCCCAGGATGTGATGTATCTCCTGGGGGAGAGGCATATCCCCAGGTCACCGGCGGTCGTGGGCGGATCCGACAGGCGAAAGACCTGTCCATTTCGTGACGTAATGCACTGACAGATGGCGCGCACTCACCTCAAGCTGATGTAGGAAGTCGGGGGATCGATGAAACCGGGAGTACGTCAGTGAGCGCCATGCCTCTTGCCCTGTTGC
The DNA here is from genome assembly GCF_053610585.1 of Streptomyces sp. NPDC054887. Lineage (NCBI taxonomy): Bacteria > Bacillati > Actinomycetota > Actinomycetes > Kitasatosporales > Streptomycetaceae > Streptomyces > Streptomyces sp. NPDC054887. The sequence continues at coordinate 74,131 of NZ_JBSGYQ010000007.1, forward strand.
TGACCACAGCCGCCGCCACGGCCGTGGGCGCCGCTGCCCTGCACGCGGTCCACGGACTGCGCAAGCAGGTCGCCGCCCTGCGCACCGAGCTGACGGCCGCCGCCGCGCTCGGCCGTTCCGGGGCCGCCGTCCCCCAGCAGACCCGTGCCGCCGACGCGGACGGGATACGGGCCGCGGTGGCCGAGGCCCTCGCCGAGGAGCGGGAGCGCGAGCTGGCCGAGGCGCGGGCCTTCTGGGCCGCGCAGGAGGCCCGCGACGCCGCCGACGCCCCGTCGCTGCTCGGCGGCCCCACCGGTCTCGGCGACGACACCCCGCCCTTCTTCGTCCCGCGCCAGGCGGACTTCACCGGCCTGGAGTCGGTGGACGCGTACGAGGCGCTCGAAGCCCTCGACTGCGCCGACGCCCTGGAGGGCCTCGACGACCTGGAGCCGGCCGACGCCTTCCCCGAGGACTCCCCGGAGCTCGCGGCGGCCCGCCGCCGCCACCCCTCCAACGCCGCGAACAGGATCGAGCACGGCGTTCCGGGCCAGACGCCGGGCGCCCTGGGCGACCACGAGCGCACCGTGAACCGCCTGGAAGAGCTGGCCGCCGCCCGCACCGCGCTCGCCGACGTCCGCCCCGGCCCCCTCGGCACGCTCGACGTGTACGTCTTCACGGACGGCACGACGCTCTGCATGACCCCCGGCCACCGCGAGACCGCCGAGCGCCTCGCCGAGTCGCTGCGCGGCGGCGAGTCCCCGGTCCTGCTCGGCGGCTCCGGCATCTCCGGTGCGTACGCGCTGACCTTCTCCTGCGGCGAGGAAAGCGTCTACATCCTGGCCGACCGCGTCATCGCGTCGATCTAGCGCCGGGCCGCGGGACGCGCCGCCGGCCGGTTCACAGACCGGCCCGCGCGACCGCCGCCTCCACCAGCCCCACGGCCTCGTCCAGTCCCGCCGCGACGGACGGGGCCGTCCCGCTCTCCGGCGCGCACGCCGCGCTCAGCGCCTGCGCCAAATCGTGCCCCGCCACCGCCAGTTGGTCGGCCACCACGAAGACGCCCGCCTCCGGCATGACGCGCGGCCGGCGCCCCGGCTCCTCCAGGCGCTGCGCCCGTACGGACAATTCCCTGGCCAGGGCCAGCCCTTCGGCGGCGGCCCCGCGCTGGAGCCTGCTCTGCGGGGCGGCACGGAGCCGGTCGGCGAATCGGTCCACGGCGGCCGTCAGGGGCGTTGTATCGAGCACTCCGCGACCCTACGCGCCCGCCCGGCACTGTTGCCAACGGGCGAACACTCAGGCACGGTGACATGAAGGAGCACTCGCGCAATGCGTCCGGAGGCGCCGAATGTCCCAAGTCTTCTCCGAAGAGACCCACCAGAACCTGCTCTCCCGCATCCCCCACTGCACCGGTCGTGAAGTGTCCGACTGGCTCCGCGCCGTGGACGACGGCCCCGCCCTCTTCCGCTTCGAGGAGAAGGTGAGCTGGCTCCGCAGTGAGCACAACCTCGCCTACGGCCACGCCAAGGCGATCATCCACGAGTACGACCTCAGGCGCGCCGCCCGGCGATTGCTCTAGCCCGCCGGCCCCCGCGGGCCGTCGGCACACGCGTAAGGGCCCGCCCGGCGATGCGCCGGACGGGCCCTTACGCGTACAGCAGGAGCGACTAGTCGTCGCCGCTGAGGATGGAGACCAGACGCAGCATCTCCAGGTAGATCCACACCAGGGTCATGGTGAGGCCGAAGGCCGCCATCCAGGACTCCTCGCGCGGAGCGCCGTAGGCCACGCCGTCCTCGACCTGCTTGAAGTCCAGGGCGAGGAAGAACGCACCGAGCAGCACACCGACGACACCGAAGATGATGCCCATGCCACCGCTGCGGAAGCCGAGGCCGTCACCGCCGGCGAACACCATGAACAGCAGGTTCACGGCGGTCAGCACCATGAAGCTGATCGCGGCGATCATCAGGTAGCGCGTGAAGCGCTGGGTCACCCGGATGATCCGGGTCTTGTACAGGAAGAGCATGGTGACGAAGACCGCCATCGTGCCCAGTACCGCCTGCATCGCCGCGCCCTCGGCAACGTACGTGTTCACGTAGTTGCTGATGGCGCCGAGGAACACGCCCTCGAAGGCCGCGTACGCCAGGATCAGCGCCGGCACGGGCTTGCTCTTGAAGGACTGGACGAGCCCGAGCACCATCGCCACGAGAGCGGCGCCGATGGCCAGGCCGAGGCCGACGTTCATCACCCAGGCGACGGTGGCGCCGGCGATCACGAGGCCGAGCGTGATGCCCGTCCGCGCGACGACGTCGTCCATCGTCATGACGTTGCCGCGTACGGGCGCCTGCGGGGCGCCGTACTGCGTGTCCTGCTGGGCGTAAGGGTTGGTCGCGTACGGGTTCGCGGGGGCGCCCTGGGCGTACGGGTTGCCCTGCGCCGTACCGACGGCGGGGCCCCCGGCCTGCGGTGCCGCGTTGAAGCCCGCGGTGCCGTTGTCGCGGCTGAAGCCCCGTCGCGAGAAGACCGGGTTGCTGCTCCTCATCTCACTCCTCCATGGCCACCCTGCGTGGCCTTGAGTCAAGAGTAATGGGAAAGCAAAAGGAACACCCTAGTGCCAGGGGAGGATCTTTCTCCGGCCGTCACGGGCGCGGCGTTCCTCGGGCCCCGCGGGATCCGTGTCCCGCGTGATCCCGTCCGAGGACCGGATCATCCCGCAGGCTCACGTTCCCGCACTCCCCCGCGGTCACACCCGCGACCGCGTGCTCCCCCCGCCGCACGCGGCGCTACGTACGTGCATTGCTTCCGGTCAAGCTGTTGTCCCCGTTGTGCCCGGAGCCGGACTCGAACCGGCACGCCCCGAGGGGCAGCGAGGTTTAAGCTCGCCGTGTCTGCATTCCACCATCCGGGCAAGGTGCGCGGCTCCGCAATTCGCGGGTCAGAGCCTATCCGGACGCCTCCCCCGAACAGCGGAACCCCCGGCCGATGTTGTCTTATTTTATTGACGCCTGAGGGTGTGTCAGCGTGCGTAATGGGCCGTCGGCACATGCCGGGCGCGGTGGGCGGGTACGGACGGCTGCCTGCGGGAAAGGCGGAAACTCGACTGCGCGCGGGCCCGCGGGGCTCCCGCCGGCCCCCGGGGCCGGCTCGGGGACGGCGTCATACCAAAGGAGGACGGGCGTGTCCCGCGATGCGACTCAAGAGGGCCGTACGAACGGGCACGAGGGCTGATCCGCCGGCGCCGGACGGACGGGACGATGAAGGGGTCCCTTCAACCGTCCCCGACAGGAGCGCCCTCTCGTGACCACCACCCCCACCGCCACCGCCCACCGCACCACCGCGGTGGCCGCACGCGCCACGGAGCTTTCCAAGGTCTACGGGCAGGGCGAGACCCAGGTCGTCGCCCTGGACCGGGTCAGCGTGGACTTCCGCCAGGGCGAGTTCACCGCGATCATGGGCCCGTCCGGGTCCGGCAAGTCGACGCTGATGCACTGCGTCGCCGGACTGGACTCCTTCAGCTCCGGGTCCGTACGGATCGGTGAGACCGAGCTCGGCGCGCTCAAGGACAAGCAGCTCACCCAGCTGCGCCGGGACAAGATCGGCTTCATCTTCCAGGCGTTCAACCTGCTGCCGACGCTCACGGCCGCCGAGAACATCACGCTGCCGATGGACATCGCGGGCCGCAAGCCCGACAAGGACTGGCTGAAGACGGTCATCGACATGGTGGGCCTCGCCGACCGGCTCGGCCACCGCCCCTCCCAGCTCTCCGGCGGCCAGCAGCAGCGTGTCGCCGTGGCCCGCGCGCTGGCGAGCAGGCCGGAGATCATGTTCGGTGACGAGCCGACCGGAAACCTGGACTCGCGCTCGGGCGCCGAGGTCCTCGGCTTCCTGCGGAACTCGGTGCGCGAGCTCGGCCAGACGGTCGTCATGGTCACGCACGACCCGTCGGCCGCCTCGTACGCGGACCGGGTGATCTTCCTGGCCGACGGCCGGATCGTCGACGAGATGCTGAGCCCGACCGCGGACGGCGTCCTCGACCGGATGAAGGAGTTCGACTCCAAGGGCCGCACCAGCTGACCCACGAGCCCGCCTCCCCCGGCCGAACCCACCCCAGGACTGACAGAAACATGTTCCGTACCGCCCTGCGCAACGTGCTCGCGCACAAGGCCAGGCTGCTGATGACCGTGCTCGCCGTAATGCTCGGCGTGGCCTTCGTGTCCGGCACCCTGGTGTTCACCGACACCCTCTCCCACGCCTACGGCAAGCAGTCCGCGAAGAGCTACGAGGACGTCGCCGTCGCGGTCACGACGTATCCCGACCCGGAGAAGAAGGAACAGGGCATAGACACCCGGACCCTGGAGAAGATCCGGGGCCTGGACGGCGTCGCCTCCGCCACCGGCCGGGTCTCCGGCTTCGCCGGCGTCGCCGACCCCGGCGGCAAGCTGATCGGCAACGGCTGGTCCAACACCGGCGCGAACTTCGAGCCGGGCGCGAACGGCAAGGACCCCGCGTACGACTTCACCGACGGTTCGGGGCCCGCCGGGGCCCGCGAGATCGCCCTCGACAGGGCCACGGCCGACAAGGGCGAGTACCGCACCGGTGACACCGTGCGGGTCGCGACCAACGGCCCCGTGAAGGAGTACACCCTCTCCGGTGTCTTCACCACCGAGGACGGCGAGGTCAACGCCGGCGGCTCGCTGGTCCTCTTCGACACGCCCGTCGCCCAGAAGCTCTACCTGACGCCCGGCCGCTTCAAGGACGTCACGATCGCCGCCGCCTCCGGCACGTCCGAGCAGAAGCTGCTCGGCGCGGTGAAGCCGCTGCTGCCCAAGGACGCCGAGGCCAAGACCGGCGAGGAGCTCGCCGACGACCAGGCCCGGATGATCGAGGAGAGCCTGAGCGCGCTCAACCAGGTGCTGCTCGCCTTCGCGGCCATCGCCCTCTTCGTCGGCGTCTTCCTGATCTCCAACACCTTCACCATGCTGGTCGCCCAGCGCACCAGGGAACTGGCGCTGATGCGCGCCGTCGGCGCCTCCCGCCGCCAAGTCAAGCGCTCGGTGCTGCTCGAAGCCGTGGTGGTCGGCGCGATCGCCTCCGTGGTCGGCTTCGCCCTCGGGCTGGGGCTGGCGACCGGGCTGCGTTCGGCGATGTCCGTGTTCGGCGCGAAGATGCCGGCCGGTCCGCTGATCGTCTCGCCCACCGCGATCGCCGCCGCCTTCGCGGTCGGCGTGCTGGTCACGATGCTCGCCGCCTGGCTGCCCGCCCGCCGGGCCGCGAAGATCCCGCCGGTGGCGGCGATGAGCAGCGTGCACGCCGTGGCCACCACCAGGTCGCTCGTCGTACGCAACTCCATCGGCGGCTTCGTCACCCTGCTCGGCGCGGCGGGCATCCTCGCCGGCGCGGCGGCCGGCGAGGACGGCCGCATGCTCATCGGGGCCGGCGCCTTCTTCGCACTGATCGGCATCATCGTGCTGATCCCCCTGCTGTCGCGCCCGGTCATCGCGCTCGTACGGCCGCTGATCGCCAGGCTCTTCGGGGTGTCGGGCACGCTGGCCGGCCAGAACGCGGTGCGCAACCCGCGGCGCACCGGAGCCACGGCGTCCGCGCTGGCCATCGGTCTCACCCTGGTCACCGGTCTCTCCGTGCTCGGCGTCACGATGGGCCGGGCCGTGGACAAGATGACCACGGACAACATCAGGGCCGACTACATGCTGACGATGGCCGGCGGCGGTTCGCTGGACAAGTCCGCGCTCACCGCGCTGGAGAAGGTCCCGGGCGTCTCCGCGCTCTCCCCGCAGACGGCCGCCGACTTCGAGCTGAAGGGCGAGTGGGCCGCGGCCTCCGGCGTCACGCCCGGCGACGTCGAGCGGGTCATCAACGTCGAGCCGGTCGCCGGTTCGCTGGACTCGCTCGCCGACGGCGCCGTCGCGGTCGACGACAGGACGGCGAAGAGCCGCGGCTTCGCGGTCGGCGACAGCGTGCCCGTGAAGTGGGCCGACGGTACGAAGGGGAAGCTGAAGGTCGGCGCCACCTACCGGGGCAACGAGTTCCTCTCGCCCGTCCTCGTCGACCAGAAGATCGTCGCCGAGCACCAGGCCAAGCCGTACATCCGCGAGATCTGGGTGAAGACGGACGGCGGCGCGAGCGAGGCGAACGAGAAGGCGCTCGTGGACGCGCTGGGGCAGAACCCGGCGATCAGCGTGATGGACCGGCAGGACATCCGCAACCAGTTCGGCGGCATGATCAACACGATGCTGAACATCATGTACGGGCTCCTGGGCATGGCCCTGCTCATCGCGGTGCTCGGCGTCGTCAACACCCTGGCGATGTCCGTCTTCGAGCGTCAGCAGGAGATCGGCATGCTGCGCGCGATCGGTCTCGACCGCCGCAGGGTCAAGACCATGATCCGGCTGGAGGCCGTGGTCATCTCGCTCTTCGGCGCGGTGATCGGCGTCGGCCTCGGTACGTTCCTGGGCTGGGCCATCGGCCAGACGGTCAGGGACCAGGTGCCGGGTTACGCCCTGGTGCTGCCGTGGGACCGGATCGGCGTCTTCCTGCTGCTGGCGGCGGTCGTCGGCGTACTGGCCGCGATGTGGCCGGCCCGCAGCGCGGCGAGGCTCAACATGCTCGACGCCATCAAGGCCGAGTAGGCGGCGGGGCGCGCGGGTGAAGGGCCGGTCCCCCGGGGGGCCGGCCCTTCGCCGTGCGGGCCGCCGGGTCAGGTGCCCGGCGGGTTCCAGGTACGGGCCCGCAGCGGCATCCCGGACGCCCCGCCGTGACCGGGCCGGACGGCGAGGACCTGGTTGACGCCGATCCTGTTGTGTTCGAAGGAGAGCGCCGAGGCGGCCATGTAGAGCCGCCAGACGCGGGCCCTGCCGAGGGAGGTCGCCCGGACCGCTCCGGGCCAGCCGTCCTCCAGGTTGGCGACCCACCGGCGCAGCGTCAGCGCGTAGTGCTCGCGGATCGACTCGACGTCGCGGACCTCGAAGCCCGCGTTCTCCAGCGTCCCCACGGTGCGGCCGAGCGGCGCGAGCTCGCCGTCCGGGAAGACGTACGCGTCGATGAACTCGTCGATGCGGTACGCCTCTTCGTTCGGCTCGGGCCGCCGCGCGATCTGGTGGTTGAGCAGCCGTCCGCCGGGCTTGAGCAGGGCGAACAGGTCCTCGGCGTACTGCCGGTACTGGACCGAGCCGACGTGCTCGGCCATGCCGACCGAGGAGACGGCGTCGTACGGACCGTCCCCGACGTCCCGGTAGTCCTGCACGCGGATCTCGACGCGGTCGGTCAGCCCCTCCTCGGCGACGCGCTTGCGGGCGTACGCCGCCTGCTCCTTGGACAGGGTGACGCCGGTGACCTGGGCGCCGTACTCGCGGGCCGCGTGCATCGCCATCGAGCCCCAGCCGCACCCCACGTCCAGCAGCCGGGTCCCCTCCCCGAGCGCGAGCTTGCGGCTGATCAGGTCGAGCTTGGCGTACTGGGCCTGTTCGAGGGTCGTGTCCCGGGCGGGATCGCCGAAGTACGCGCACGAGTAGACCATCGACGGGCCGAGCACCAGCCGGTAGAAGTCGTTGCCCACGTCGTAGTGGTGGCTGATCGCCTCCTTGTCGCGCCGCCTGGTGTGCAGCGGCCCGCTGCGGCGTCTGACCTCCTCCGGGGGCGGGGGCGGCGGCGGCCAGGGCCCCGCGACGGCGAGCAGGCCGCGGGCGGCGGCGCGCAGGCGCGGATCGCGCACGGCGTGGACGGCGGACTTCGTCTCCACACCCCGGTCCCAGAGCAGCCCCGCGACGCGGTCGAGGGCGTCGTACAGGTCGCCCTCGATGTCGAGCTCGCCCGCCACCCAGGCGCGGGCCAGGCCGAGCTCCCCGGGCTTCCACAGCAGGCGACGCAGCGCGCGGCGGCTTCGGACGACGAGGACGGGGGCGTCGGGAGGGCCGGCTTCGCTGCCGTCCCAGGCGCGGATGCGGACCGGTAGGGGGGTCCCGAGGAGTTCCTCGGCGAGCGTGGTCAGCCGCAGGGCGGCGTCGGCCATGGTGCACACCTCCGTGACAGTGTTGCCCGGATCACTGAGCGTTCACCCGGGACAACACCGGCGGGCACCCTGTCGCATTCCCCGCGCCGGGTATCGGATCGGCAGAGCGAGTGGCCGCTACACCCACCGCGCGGACGCGCCCGCGCACGCCGAAGGGGCCGCCCGCACCACGGATGGCGGGCGGCCCCTGCGGGCTGCGCGTACTACGTCCTGCTCACCGGTCGGGCGTGCGGCGTCAGGACGCCTTGGCCTTCTCACTGCCGGCGGGCGCGCCGGCGGCGGGGGCCGGAGCCGGGGCCGGCTTGGCGGCCTCGTAGAACTCCTCGCGCGGCGACTCCATGGCGCCGAGCGAGACGACCTCGCGCTTGAGGAACATCGCGAGGGTCCAGTCGGCGACGACGCGGATCTTGCGGTTCCAGGTGGGCACGGCGAGACCGTGGTAGCCACGGTGCATGTACCAGGCGAGACGGCCCTTGAGCTTGATCTTCATCTTGCCCATGACGATCATCGCGACGCCCTTGTGCAGGCCCAGACCGGCGACCGCACCCTTGTTGGCGTGGCTGTAGTCCTTCTGCGGGAAGCCGCGCATCCCGGAGATGACGTTGTCGCCGAGGACCTTCGCCTGACGCAGCGCGTGCTGGGCGTTCGGCGGGCACCAGGCGTTCTCCACACCGGCCTTGCGGGCGGCGACGTCCGGGACCTGGGCGTTGTCGCCCGCGGCCCAGATGTAGTCCGAGCCCTGCACCTGGAGGGTCGTCTGGGTGTCCACGTGGCCGCGGGGGCCGAGCGGCAGGCCGTAGCGGGCCAGCGCCGGGTTCGGCTTCACGCCGGCGGTCCACACGATGGTGTTCGAGTCGACCTCGAGGCCGTTGTTCAGCACCACGTGGCCGTCCACGCAGGAGTCCATGCCGGTCTTGAGGTAGACCTCGATGCCGCGGCCCTCGAGGTGCTCCTTGCCCCACCTGCCGAGCTCGGGACCGACCTCGGGGAGGATCTTGTCGGCCACGTCGACGAGCAGGAAGCGCATGTCCTCGCGCTTGACGCTGGTGTAGTACTTGGCCGCGTCGCGGGCCATGTCCTCCACCTCGCCGATGGTCTCGGCGCCGGCGAAGCCGCCACCCACGAAGACGAAGGTCAGCGCCTTGCGGCGGACGTTCTCGTCGGTCGTGGAGTCGGCCTTGTCCAGCTGCTCCAGGACGTGGTTGCGAAGGCCGATGGCCTCCTCCACGCCCTTCATGCCGATGCCCTGCTCGGCCAGGCCGGGGATCGGGAAGGTGCGGGAAACCGCGCCGAGGGCGACGACCAGGTAGTCGAAGGGCAGCTCGTACGCCTCGCCGACGAGCGGCGCGACGGTGGCGACCTTGCGGTCCTGGTCGATGGTCGTGACCCGACCGGTGAGCACCTCGGCCTTGGGCAGGACGCGTCGCAGGGGTACGACGACGTGCCTCGGCGAGATGCTGCCGGCGGCAGCTTCGGGGAGGAAGGGCTGGTACGTCATGTACGAGCGCGGGTCGACGACCGTGACGGTCGCTTCCGCGTAGCGCATCTTCTTGAGAATGCGCCGTGCTGCGTACAGGCCTACGTACCCACCGCCTACTACGAGGATCCTGGGACGCTCCGTGGTGCTCATGCCATCGAGTATCCACCCCTCGGGAGGGGGTGGCTCGTGAGCCCCTTCACAAGCACTTCGGGCACCTCTGCTACACTCCGCCGCCCACGTGATCCAGGTCATGGACCCGCGGGGGAACCAGGCTGTGGGGCCGGACGTTGAAGACCCCCCGTGAGCTGGACACATGGGCGCCCGGGGCGCCTGTACCACCGGTGGAAACGGGGCCCGTCATCCACCGGCGCGACGCCCCGGAAGCCGTCCGAAATGCGGGCCGACCCCAGGAGTTGAGCCGCCGGAGGGCCTTTGGGCCCAGATTCGCAGGCCCAGAGACCCCAATTCCTTGTGAAGAACTTCACGAAGTTCTTCGCTCAGGCGAGGGACCAACCGATTCCGTCGAGGATGTCGTGCTCGCTGACCACGACTTCCCGGGCTCCGGTCCGCTCCATGATCTCCAGCAGGACCAGGGCTCCGGCCCCGATCACATCGACCCGGCCGGGGTGCATGACGGGGATCGAGGCCCGCTCGTCGTGGGTCGAGGAGAGCAGCTCGGCGGTGATGTCCCGCACCCGCTCGTACGGGATGCGGGCGTGGTGGATGGCCGCCGATTCGTACTCCTCAAGCCCCAGCGCGATCGCGGCCACGGTCGTCACCGAACCCGCGAGCCCGACCAGCGTGTGCGCCTCACGCAGCGGAACGGTCTCCTCGGCGAGGTCGAGCGCGGCCCGGATGTCGGCCCGTACGGCGGAGATCTGCTCGGCGGTCGGCGGGTCGGAGACGACGCCGTCGCGCACCAGGTGGCGTTCGGTCATCCGTACGCAGCCGATGTCGACGGAGCGGGCGGCCCGTACGTGGCCGTCCCCGACGACGAACTCCGTGGAGCCGCCGCCGATGTCCACGACCAGGTAGGGCCCGGTGAGGTCCGTGCGGCCGGCCAGTTCCCTGGTGGCGCCGGTGAAGGAGAACTCGGCCTCCTCGTCGCCGGTGATGACCTCGGGCTCCACGCCCAGGATGTCGAGGACGCCCCGCACGAAGTCGTCGCGGTTCTCGGCGTCGCGGGAGGCGGAGGTGGCGACGAAGCGGGTCCGCCGCGCGCCGTGCTCCGCGATGACCCCGGCGTACTCGCGGCAGGCGGCGAAGGTGCGTTCCAGCGCCTCGGGGGCGAGCCGGCCGGTGCGGTCGACGTCCTGGCCGAGGCGCACGATCCGCATCCGGCGGTCGATCTCGACCAGTTCGCCGGTCTCGGGGTCGGTGTCGGCGACCAGGAGGCGGATGGAGTTGGTGCCGCAGTCGACGGCGGCCACGCGGGTGCTCGTCACTTGCCGTCCTCCTGGAGGTCGTCCCCGCCGCACGGCGTCACGCACGGCCCCTTCGCCCACCACTCGGGCAGCAGGGCGAGCGCCTCGTCCCCGAAGGGGTTGACGCCCGGTCCGGCCGCCAGCGAGTGGCCGACCAGGACGTGCAGGCACTTCACGCGGTCCGGCATGCCGCCCGCGCTGGGGAAGCCCTGGAGCACCTCGATCTCGTCCCGGCGCCGGATGTAGTCCTCGTGGGCGGCGCGGTAGGCGGCGGCCAGTTCGGGATCGTCGGAGAGGCGGTCCTGCATCTCCTTCATCAGGCCGGAGCCCTCAAGGGTGCCGATCGCGCCGGCCGCGCGGGGGCAGGTGAGGTAGTACAGCGTCGGGAACGGCGTGCCGTCCTCCAGGCGCGGGGCCGTCTCGACCACGTCCGGCTGTCCGCACGGGCAGCGGTGCGCGATGGCGCGCAGTCCGCGCGGCGGGCGGCCCAACTGGAGCTTGAACGCCTCGATGTCCGCCTCGGTGGGCTCGGTGCGCGGGGTGGTCGGGGGTGCGGCGTCCATCGTTGCGTTCGTGCCTTCGTGTTCGGTGGTGACTGGTGATTACTGGTTGCCCGCGCGGTCGGCCTTGTCGACGCCGTCCCAGAGGTTGCTGTACCAGGGGCGGTCGGCGGCGCCGCCGTCCTCGCGCCGCCGGTCGCGGGCGTGCGGGTCGACGACGGTGAACCCCGTCTCGCCCGGGCGTACGAGGTGCAGGTGCTCGCGGGCGAGGCGCTCGACGTACGCGTCGTCCTTGAGCCTGGCCTTCTCGTCGCGCAGTTCCTCGACGCGCCGGCCGGCCTCCCGCATCTTCCGCTGCTGCTCGGCGATCTCGCCGCGCTGCGACACGTACTGCCGCATCGGGTAGGCGAGCGCCACGACCAGCGAGCACACGACGAGCACGAGCAGCGCGGCCCGGCCGGTGAGCCGGGAGCGGCGGGCCTGACGGCGCGTCTGCGAGCGGTAGACACGGGCGGCGGTCTGCTCGCCGAGCAGCCGGATCCTGGTGGTGGTGGAGAACCGGTCCCGGTTCTTCCCGGCCATGTCTCTCCCGTCTCCCCTGTACGCGCGTACGTCCCCGCACACGGTACGGGACCGCGTGCGGGGACGTAGGGAGGCTCAGGCTTTCGGCTCCCGGCCGTGCTCAGCCCTGGCCGTGCTCAGCCCTTGCTGTGCTCAGCCCTTGAAGCGGGGGAACGCGCTGCGGCCCGCGTACACCGCCGCGTCGTCGAGGATCTCCTCGATGCGCAGCAGCTGGTTGTACTTGGCGACGCGCTCGGAGCGGGCCGGGGCGCCGGTCTTGATCTGGCCGCAGTTGGTGGCGACGGCGAGGTCGGCGATGGTGACGTCCTCGGTCTCGCCGGAGCGGTGCGACATCATGCACTTGAAGCCGTTGCGCTGCGCCAGCTCGACGGCGTCCAGCGTCTCGGTCAGCGAACCGATCTGGTTGACCTTGACGAGCAGCGCGTTGGCCGACTTCTCCTCGATGCCGCGGGCCAGGCGCTCCGGGTTGGTGACGAACAGGTCGTCGCCGACCAGCTGGACCTTGTCGCCGAGGCGCTCGGTGACGGTGTTCCAGCCGGCCCAGTCGTCCTCGAACAGCGGGTCCTCGATGGAGACGAGCGGGTACGCCGCGACGAGCTCCTCGTAGTACTCCGTCATCTCGGCGGCCGAGCGGGACTTGCCCTCGAACTCGTACACGCCGTCCTTGTAGAACTCGGACGCGGCCACGTCGAGCGCGAGCGCGATCTGCTCGCCCGGGACGTAACCGGCCTGCTTGATGGCCTCCAGGATGAGGTCGAGCGCGGCGCGGTTGGAGTCCAGGTTCGGCGCGAAGCCGCCCTCGTCGCCGAGGCCGGTGGACAGGCCCTTGGACTTCAGGACGGACTTGAGGGTGTGGTAGACCTCCGTGCCCCAGCGCAGGGCCTCGGAGAACGACTCGGCGCCGATCGGCGCGATCATGAACTCCTGGATGTCGACGTTGGAGTCGGCGTGCGACCCACCGTTGAGGATGTTCATCATCGGAACGGGCAGCAGGTGCGCGTTCGGGCCGCCGAGGTAGCGGAACAGCGGCAGGTCCGACGCCTCGGAGGCGGCGTGCGCGACGGCGAGGGAGACGCCGAGGATGGCGTTGGCGCCGAGGGACGCCTTGTTCTCGGTGGCGTCCAGGTCGAACATGGCCTGGTCGATCAGGCGCTGCTCGGTGGCGTCGTAGCCGACGAGCTCCGGGCCGATCTGCTCGATGACGGCGAGGACGGCCTTCTCGACACCCTTGCCCTGGTAGCGGTTCGGGTCACCGTCGCGAAGCTCAATGGCCTCGAACGCTCCGGTGGAGGCACCGGACGGAACAGCAGCACGACCCGTGCTGCCGTCGTCGAGGCCGACCTCGACCTCGACCGTGGGGTTGCCTCGGGAGTCCAGGATTTCCCGGGCTACGACGACGTCGATGGACGGCACGAGCATCTCCTTCTGGGATGTGACGCTAGGGGTGCAGGGTCACTTTCGCCTTGCGACAAGAGCCTAACCGGCTCGGGGGCGTCGGTCGGCCGTTCGCCCGCCCCCTGGGACGAGAAGAGCCCCGAATACCCGCAATAGCGGACGTAACTGCTGGCCCGACTTCCGGCGCACCGGGAGCTACCGGGCAGTAACACGCCCGGCGGGGGCGCCGAAGGCGAAACCCCGGCCCGGCGCGTACGGGGGAGACGCGCCGGGCCGGGGTGCTCGGGGGGTGACCTCGGGTCAGCTCAGGTGGAGCTGCTGGCCCGCGTAGATGACATCGGCGTCGTCGACGATGTCCTTGTTCAGCTCGAACAGCTTCTCCCAGCCGCCCTTGACCTTCTTCTTCTCGGCGATCTTGCCGAGGGTGTCGCCGGACTTCACCTTGTACTCGCCGTCGCCCTTCTCGAAGGACTTCGGGGCGGCGGGCTGCGCGGCCTTCGGCGCGGTGCGGACCTCGCTGCGCGAGGCGGGCTGCTCGGCGGCGCGCGGCGCGGCCTGCTGCTTCGGCTGCTCCTGCTGCGCGGAGGAGGAACCGGAGGTGTCGACGCCCGGGTCGACGCCGTCGTTGGTCAGGCCGCCGGCGCCGGCGCAGGCCCAGGCGCCCGGGCCCTGCATGTCGAGGAGCTTCTCGGCGGTGGCGATCTGCTGCGCCTTGGACGCCTTGTCGGCGGTCGGGGCGTACTGCGTGCCACCGGCGGCGGCCCAGCTGGAGGCGGAGAACTGCAGGCCGCCGTAGTAGCCGTTGCCCGTGTTGATGGACCAGTTGCCGCCGGACTCGCACTGGGCGACGGCGTCCCAGGTCTCGACGGAGGCGGCGGAGGCCGACGTGGCACCCATCAGCGGGACGGCCACAGCGGCGCCGGTGATGCCGGCGAGCGTGGCGATACGAGTGGCCTTGGACGGGCGGCGGTGCTTGGCCTTGCCGGAAAACAGCATGCGACATCTCCTCACCGACGCCTGCGAGGTGAGCTGTCGGGTTCGGGCCAAGTGAGTGCCCGGCGCGCGACCTGGGTCGCGCGGCTTAACCCCAAGCCGGTTCCGTGCGTCTCGCGACGTACGGGCCCGGCGCCTACCTGGGTCCCCCGCTCCTGCCTACGGCGCTTTACGCGTCGGTTCCCCTCGGCCGCCGGCAGGATTCGGCGTGACGGTCGACGGGGCCCGCGGTGGCGAGCGGTTCGACCGTAAACACATGAGCCGGTGATGTTCAAAAAGGCCCATCAGGGAGAAATCGCCCGTCCCGGCCTTCACGCGGCCCATATCCGCGCAGGTCAGGGGCGGCGGGGCGGGATCGTCCGGGCCGGGGACGTGAGTTGGGACAAAGAGACCCTTGTCTCACTTGCTCCAATGTGGACATAGCGGCCCGAACTACCCCCCGAAATCAGCCCAGATCGAGGCTCTGGCCAGGAAGGATCAGGTCCGGGTCGGCGCCGACCGTCTTCTCGTTGGCCGCGTAGAGCTCCGTCCAGCCGCCGCGCACCTCGTGGGCGTCGGCGATGGCCGACAGGCTGTCGCCGGTGCGGACGGTGTAGCTGCCGTCCGGGCGCGCCCCGCCCTCCGCCGTGGCGGCGTCACGTGTCGCCCCGTCACCCCGGGAGGCATGGCGGCCCGCTTCGCGCTCGATGCCCGCTTCGCCGGACACGACCGCGTCGTCCTCGCGGGCCTTCTCACCGCGGTGCTTGCCCTTGGGGGCGGCCTCCTCGTCCTTCGCCCCCTTCTCGTCGGCGGACGGCGGCGCGGGGCTCTCGGGGTCCCCGTCCGTCGTGCGGCCCTCGGAGGAGGCGCCGGAGCGGTCCGCCTTCACGGAGGAGGACGACCCGTCCCGGCCGGCCCCGGACGTCCCGCCGGCCGACGGCTCGGCCGACTCGGAGGCATCGGGGGCGTCGGGGCGCTCGGTGGCCGCCGCGCCCTTCTCCGCCTCGGCGGCCGAGCCGCCGGCCGCACCGTCGTCCGACGCGGCGTCGTCACCCTCCGTCAGGCCGGAGATGAGCGCGCAGCTCGGCCACGCCTCCGGGCCCTGCTCCGCGAGCACCTTCTCCGCGACCTGGATCTGCTGGGAGCGGCTGGCGAGGTCGGCGCGCGGCGCGTAGGCCGTACCGCCGAACTTCTGCCACGTCTCGGGGGAGAACTGGAGCCCGCCGTAGTAGCCGTTGCCGAGGTCGGCGCTCCACATGCCGCCGCTCTCGCAGTCGGCGACCCGGTCCCAGGTCGTGGCGTCGGCGGCGGACGCGCCGGTCGCGCCGAGCAGCGGGATCGCGATGGCCGATCCGGTCACTCCCGCCGCGACGACGAGAGCTGGAGCCTGACGGGGGCGGCGGTGTCTCCCGTTCCCGGAGCGCATGCGGTGGCCTTTCGAGTGACGGCTGAGGTTGACGGTGAACGTAGCGGTACTCGAACGTTTGTTACAAGTCGATGCAGCGCAGATCACGTGAAGGTCTCGAAGTGACGCAGCGTCACCTCGTTTCGGCCGTGAACTCCACGGGCAAGGTGCGCAACCCGCGCATGATGAGCCCGCCGCGCCAGCGCAAATCGTCAGGTTCCCCCGCGAGTCGCAGGTCGGGCAGACGCCTCAGCAGCGTCGCGATGGCCGTCTGCCCTTCGAGCCGCGCCAGCGGGGCGCCGAGGCAGTAGTGGATGCCGTGGCCGTAGCCGAGGTGCGGGTTGTCGCGGCGCGCGAGGTCGAGGGTGTCCGGCTCGCCGAAGCGCTCGGGGTCCCGGTCGGCGGCGGCGAGCACGACGAGCACGGGCTCGCCGGCCGCGATGTCCCGGCCGCCCAGGACCAGCGGTTCGGTTGCATAACGCCAGGTCGCGAGCTCCACAGGCCCGTCGTAGCGCAGCAGTTCCTCGACACCGGTGGCCAGCAGCTCCGTGTCGCCCTCCGCCAGGGCGCGCTGGAGGCGCTCGCGCTGGCCGGGGTTGCGCAGCAGCGCGTACACGCCGTTGCCGATGAGGTTGACCGTCGTCTCGAACCCGGCGAAGAGCAGGATGAACGCCATCGCCGCCGCCTCGCTCTCGGTGAGGTGCTCGCCGTGGTCGCCGGCCCGGATCAGTCCGGAGATCAGGTCGTCGCCCGGTTCCTCCCGTTTGCGGTGGATGAGTTCCGCGAGGTAGTCGCGCATCTTCCTGACCGAGCGCGCGACGCCCCCGCGCGGCCCCCCGCCGTGGCGGATCATCATGCCCGCCCAGTCACGGAAGTCGTCCTGGTCCTCACGCGGCACACCCAGCATGTCGCAAATGGCATAAATGGGCAGCGGGAAGGCGAACTCGTGGATGAGGTCGGCGCTCCCCTTTGTAGCGAAGTCGTCGATGAAGCGGTCCGTGAGCTCCTGCACACGCGGAGCGAATTCGGCGACGCGGCGCGGCGTGAACGCCTTGGACACCAGCCGGCGCAGACGCGTGTGGTCCGGCGGGTCGATGTTCAGCAGATGCGTCATCAGCTCGGCCTTGCGCTCGCCCGGGATGCCCGTCCTGCCCTTGGCGTGCGCGGAGCCCGCGTGGTGGGCCGGGTTCTTGGACAGCCGCTGGTCGGCGAGCGCCTGCCGCGCGTCGGCGTACCGGGTGACCAGCCACGCCTCGACGCCGCTGGGCAGCACGGTCCGGTGCACGGGCGAGTGCTCGCGCAGCCAGGCGTACGCCGGGTAGGGGTCGGTGGCGAACTCCCAGGTGAAGAGCTCGGGCGCGGGGCTGGGGGGCGGCTGGTCGGACATGCCCCCGACAGTATCCGCCGGTGCTCCGGCGGATGCCCGGGCGTCGGCAGGGGCCTACTCGGCGTCCGCCCCGTGGCCGGGGGCGTGGCCCTCGGCCGCGCGGATCGCGTCGCGGTAGGCGCGGGCCGCCGCGCGCAGGGCCGCCTCCGGGTCGACGCCGGACTCCTCGGCCCGTACCGCCATGGCGAGCAGCTCGTAGCCGATGCCCTCGCCCGACGGCAGGGGGACGCCGAGCCGCGCGTGCCGGGCGCGGGAGTGGAGCTTCGCGGCGAGGGCGAGACCCGGCTGGCCGAGGGGGACGCCGTCCGTGGCCGAGTCGCGTTGCTTCTCGATCGCCTTGGTGCGCAGCCAGTGCTCCTTGACCTCCTCCGGGGTCTCGGCGGTGTCGTCGCCGAAGACGTGCGGGTGGCGGCGGATGAGCTTCTCGACGATCGTGCTGGCCACGTCGTCGATCGAGAAGGGCTCGGACCCGTCCTCCGGGCTGCCCTCCTGGGCGATGCGGGCGTGGAAGACGACCTGGAGGAGTACGTCGCCGAGTTCCTCCCGCAGCTCCTCGCGGTCGCCGTCCTCGATGGCCTCGACGAGTTCGTACGCCTCCTCGATGCCGTACTTCGCGAGGCCCTTGTGGGTCTGGCGCGAGGACCACGGGCATTCGAGCCGGATGCGGTCCATGACCTGCACGAGGTCCAGCAGGCGGGCGCCCGGCAGGTCGTACGAGCCGGGCAGCAGTTCCAGGTCGGGCATCTGGACGCGGCCCGAGCCGGCCAGCCGGGCGAGTCCGTCGGTCAGCGCCTGGTCGCCCTCGCCGGACGGCAGGACCACCACCGTACGACCGCCGTCGCACGCGTCGACCAGCTCACGGGCGGTCGGGGCCGCGTGCTCGACGGCGACGCCCGCCTCCCGGAGGTAGGGAAGCTGCGGATGCCCGGGGTCCGCGCACAGCACCTGGTCGGCGGCGCGCAGCGTCTGCCAGGCGGGCCACGACAGCAGCCCCGGGGCGACGCGGTGGCTCGCGGTGAGGAGGACGATGCGGCCGGGGGCGGCCGGTGCGGGTGCGGAAGCTTCGCTGGTCACGTGTCGAACGTACCTCGGCGGGGCGGCGCACCGGGGGGCAGGCCCCGGCCCCTGCCGGGGCCTCCCCGCCGCGCGGTCCTACGCGCCCGTCTCCGGCGCCTCGGGGGACGCCGCCTCCTTCGTCACCTGGGTGATCCACGGGGTCTTGTAGTCGCCCAGCTGCATCTTCTCGTCGTTCCACGTGCCGTAGCGCGGGTTCACGTCGATGTCGAGCGCCTTCGACGCCGCGACGAACGCCTCGTTGACCTTCCGCTGCCCCTCGGGGGTGTTCGTGGCGCCGATCTTCTCCGCGAGCTTGCCGACCAGTACGTCCCGGCGCAGGGCGTCCTCGATCTGGTCGGGGGCGACGCCGCGCTGCTGGAGGTACATCGCGGAGAGCTGCTCCGCGCCGCCGGCCTGCCGGACCGCCTCGTCCCGGGCCCGCTGCACCTCCTTGCGGCTCACGCTCACCCCGGCGTCGTCCGCCGCCCGCCGCACGATCCTGTCCACGATCAGGTCGTAGAGCTTGGCGCGGCCGAGCTGCCCCGTCGAGCCGATGAGCTGGGCGGACTGCGGCGAGGTCTGCTGGGCCTCGCGCACGTCCTCCACCTGCGACTGGAGGGCGGCGACCTCGATACGGCCGCCGTCCACGACGGCCGCGGCCCCTGGGTGCGCCTCGTTGCCGCACGCGGCGAGGAACGGCGCCGCGACCAGAAGCGCGGTGGAGAGGGAGAGCGCGGTGCGACGGCGGCGGTGCAAAGGGTGCCTCCCGGCGGTGATCGTGCGGCATAGCAACGAAAGTGCGACGAACGACCTTGCGGTGATCGATGTTAGGCAGTCGGCGTGGTCCGGGCCACTGATTCGCCCAACGATTCGCGCGTGTTCGTGGATGCGCTGTTCCCGGCGTCCCGGGCGGGGCCGCCGAGCATGATCGTGCGGGAGAGGGCGAAGGTGACCGGAACGGCGGCCGCCGCCGCGATCAGCGGGGCGTACGCGCTGTCGAGCCGCAGGACGTCCACGAGGAGGTACACGCCGCCGGTCGTAACGGCGAGGTTCGCCGCGTTGGTGAGCGGGAAGAGCAGGAACTTCCGCCAGGTGGGGCGCGTGCCGTAGGTGAAACGGCAGGTGAGGAAGAACGAGCCGATCATGCTCACCACGAAGGCCAGGACGTGCGCGGCGACGTAGGGCAGCCGGGTCAGGAGCAGCAGGTAGCAGGCGTAGTACGTCCCGGTGTTCACGACGCCCACCAGGGCGAACCTCAGGAGCTGGCGGCGGATCACCGGCGTACGAGCTCCCGGCCGGGCCGGTGCGCGGCCGCGGCCGGCGCCGCCGGTTCCACGTTCGTCGCCTTCACCAGGAAGTGCGGCCGCCGCTTCACCTCGTAGTAGATGCGGCCCACGTATTCGCCCACGACGCCGATCATCAGCATCTGTACGCCGGCGAGCGCGGTCACGGCGACGAGCAGCGTCACGAAGCCAGGGGTCTCCACGCCGTTCACGAGGGCGACGCCGACGATCCACGTCGCGTACGCCATGGCGACGGCGACCAGCAGCAGACCGAGATAGAGCGCGGCCCGGAGCGGTTTGTCGTTGAAGGAGACGATGCCGTCGAGTCCGTAGTTGAGCAGTTTGGAGAAGGTCCACTTCGAGCGGCCCTCTTCGCGCACGGCATTCTCGTACTCGAAGGTGACGGTACTGAATCCGACCCAGGCGAAAAGACCCTTGGAGAAGCGGTTGTACTCGGTGAGTCCGAGTAACGCGTCGACGCTGCGGCGCGACAGCATGCGGAAGTCTCCGACCCCGTCGACGAGTTCCACGTCGACGAGGCGGTTGATGAGCCGGTAGTACACACGGGCGGTAAGCGTACGCGTGACCCGGTCGCCCTTTCTGGTGCGGCGGGCGACGACCTGGTCGAATCCCTGGCCGTGCAGCGCCACCATGCGGCGCACCAGCGCGGGCGGGTGCTGGAGGTCGGCGTCCATGAGGACGACGGCGTCGCCCGAGGCGTTGCGCAGTCCGGCCAGCATCGCCGCCTCCTTGCCGAAGTTGCGGCTGAAGGAGACATAGCGCACGCGGGGGTCGGCCGCCGCGATCTCCTGGAGGATCGCGAGCGTACGGTCCTCGCTGCCGTCGTCGACGTAAAGGAGTTCGACGCGGTGGCCGAGGCTGCCGAGTTCTTCCGTCACGCGCTCGTGGAAGCGGCGGACGATCTCCTCTTCGTTGAAGCACGGGACGACAATTGAGATGAGCACGGGTCTCCCTCGTCGGTCGCACGGATGAGGAAAACAACATCCGCCCTGTATGGCGGAGCCCGGCTCTCCACGTTAAGTGTCGGCCACCAGCAGGTGAACTCGGCGTTTTTTCCGCGTTATCCGCCGACCGCGGTGTAGTGGAGATCTCTTTTTCCGTCACATGCTGGCCCATTCGATATCCGGCGCAGTAGAAGGATCAGCATGTCGATTGTGGAAGCGGCCCGGGGCCGTGCGGCGGCGCTGGCGGCGATCGTCACGGTCGCGTCGGTGTGCGCCGGTGACGCGGCGGCCCGGTCCTTTCCCTTCGGGCCGCGCACCCGCGCCGTCAACGACCTCGGCAACCAGTTCGTGCCGTACCACGCCCGTCTGTGGGACCTGCTGCACGGGCGCGCGGACGGCGGGGTGCTCGTCAACTGGCAGTCCGGGTACGGCACGAGTTTCCTGGCCGACGTCGGCACGTACGTCAGCAGCCCGTTCGCGCTGCTCGTCGGTCTGTTCCCGCGCGACGAGATCGATCTGGCCGTGTACGTGACGACGGTGCTGAAGGCCGGGGCCGCGGCGGCCGCCATGGCCGTGCTGCTGCTCGCCCTGCGGCGCGGCGGAACAGGCCCGTGGTGGGCGGCGGGGGCGCTCGGGTCGGTGTACGCGCTGTGCGGGTGGTCGGTCGCCGAGGCCGTCTACAACCCCATGTGGATGGACGGCCTGATCGCCTTTCCGCTGCTGTGCCTGGCCGGCGAGTGGGCGCGTACGGGACGTCGCCTCGTCCTGGGTCCCGTCGTCGTCGCGCTGGCGTGGACCGCGAATTTCTACACGGCCTACATGGCGACCCTCGGGGCCGGCCTCGTCCTGCTGCTGCGGCTGCTCACCGACGACGCGGTGCCGGTACGCCGGAGGCTGCGCGCACTGGCCCGCGCGGCCGGCTCCACCGCGCTCGGCATCGGACTCGCGGCGCCGCTGCTGGCCGTGGTCTTCCTGGGGTCGCGGCACGCGTACCCGGGGTGGACGCGGGAGTTCACGCCGTCGGAATGGACCGACGTGTTCGCGCGGACGCTTCCCGCGACGTACGGCTTCTTCACTCCGGCGGGCTTCCTCGGGGCGGGCGGGCTGGTGCTCGCGGGCACCCTGCTGTTCAACCGGGCGGTGCCCCGGCGCGAGCGGTGGGCGTGGACGCTGCTCATGGCCGCTGTGGCGGTGTCGGCGCAGTGGGGGCCCACGCACCTGCTGTGGCACGTCTTCGCCACGCCGAACGGCAGCCCGTACCGGCAGACGTTCGTGCTCGCCGGGGTCGTGGTGACGGCGGCCTGGATCTCGCTCTCGTACGGCTGGCCGGAGCGGCGGGCCCTGCTCGGCGGCACGGCCGCGGTCGCCCTGCTGTCCGCGGGCGCGGCCGGCAGCACCCTGATCACTTCGTGGACGTACCCGCTCACGGCGGCGGGGGTGGCGGCGACGGCGGCAGCGGTGATCCTGGCCCGGTACGCCCGGAGCGCGGGCGGTGGGGAGCGTGCGGAGGCGGCGGAGGACGAGGAGCGGGAGGCGGCGGGGAGCGCGGGGCGTCGTGCCGGGCCGGGCGGGCCGGGTCGTGGGGCGTACGCGAAGTGGGGTTTTGGGTCGGGCGGTGGCGCGCGGGTCCGCACAGGGGCCTTCGCCGGTGCCGCCGGCCCGCGCCGGCGGCGCGCGGCGGTCGTGGCCGCCGCGGTACTGCTGGTCGGCGCGTCGGCCGCGCAGGCCGCCGTCACCACCGCTTACGCCGACCGTCGGCGGCTCGCGCAGTTCGACGACTACGCGTCGTGGGGCAGCCGGCAGTGGACCCAGGCGGACGCCGTGGCCGCTGCCGACGGGTGGCCCGCCCACCGGACCGAGCCCGGCCGGGAGCAGACCACCGCCAACGACCCCTTGCTGGTGGGCGGTCAGGGCGCGGCGTACTACAGCAGCCACACGCCCGACGTCCTCACCCGCACCCTCGCCGCACTCGGCGCCGGCTGGACGTCCAACGGGCGCGCCGTCCAGAGCCTCGACAACCCGGTGACCGACGCCGTGTTCGCCGTCGGCGCGCGGGTGCACATGCCGCGCGACCCGCACCAGCGGTGGTCGCGGCCCGACGACCGCGAGGTGACGGTGACCCGCGCCGCGGCGCCCCGGCTGGTCACCGTGCGCCCGCCCGGCCCCGCACCGCGCTTCGCCGCCTCCCCCTTCCGCAACCAGGAGAAGCTCCTCGGCGCCCGCGTCTACACCCTCCCGCCCACCGCCCTGCGCGACGGCGCCGGCAGCGACACAGGCGGCGGCCGCAACGGCGGCGGCGCCACGCTGACCGCCGCCTGCCCCGCCCGGAGCGAGGTGTTCCTCTGGGCCCCGGGCTTCTCCGGTACGGCGCGGCTCGACGGTGCCCGCGCCGGTACGGAGGCGACACTGCGCGGCGCCGTGCCCGCACGGCGGGCCGCGATGCAGCCACTCGGCCCCGTACCGCGCGACGGCCGGGTCGCGATCACCCTGCGGGGCACGGGGGCCGGCAAGCTGCCGCGCCGCAGCGTCGGCTGCCTGGACCGCGAGCGGCTGGCCACCGCCGTGGACGGTCTGCGGGCGGGCGGCGCGACCGGGGTGCGCGTCACCGACAGCGGCGTACGGGCCACACTGCCGCCCGGAGCCCGGGGCACTGCCGTCTTCGCCATGCCGCGCATCGCCGGCTGGAGCTGCCGCACGGACGGCGCCGGGGCGCGGCCCGCCGGCTCGTACCTGGGGCTGGTCGCCGTGCCTCTGGACGGCCGCGCCTCGTCCGTGTCCTGCGCGTTCAGCCCGCCCGGGCTGCGCGCCGGCGGTGTCGTGGGCGGGCTGTCGCTGCTGGTGCTCGCCGCGGTGGCCGCCCTGCCCCGCGCGGCGGCCCGGCGCCGCCGGAGGCACACGAAGACTTCACCCCCCGACCACCGGCCCGTGGCCCGCACGGCATGAGCGGCGGCGTACGGTCGGCCGCCTGCCCCCCACCCCAGGACCGACCGAGGCCAGAGGCGATCCGCATGCCATCTCTGCTGAGCAACCGGCTGACGAAGTGGGCCCTGCGCCCCGTCGCCGCGCTCGTCGACCAGCGCATCTCACGGCACACCGCGGGGCTGCGCCGCGAAGTCACCGAGCTGCGGCGCAAACAGCACGGCCTCACCCTGCTGCTCGACCGCACCGGGCGCGGCCAGCACCGCATGCCGACGCCCGACCAGATCGACCGGCTGGTGGCCGAGGTCGCCGCCACGACGGACGCGGGCGACCACGCCCGCCGCAATGTGACCGTCGCCTACCGCACCGTGGTGGCGCTGGAGGCGCTGGGCGTCGGCCGGATGGCGGGCGGCACGTCCAATGTGTGCGGCAAGCTCGCCACCGTCCCGCTGCTCGCGCGGCCCGGGGCCGCGGACGGCGGCGTGCCGCGGCTCGACGTGCTGGAGATCGGCACCCTGCACGGGCTCTTCGCGGCGGCCCTGCTGCGGATGCTGCACCGCACGGGCGTCGAGGCGACGCTGACGATCGTCGATCCGCTGGCCGGCTCGCAGCTCCAGCCCGGCACCTCCGACTACGAGGAACCGACGGGCACGCCGGTGCGCGAGGACGTCGTACGGGCCAACCTGGCGCTCGGCGGCGGCCTCGCGGGCACCGGCGCCCGCGTCCGGCAGGGCTTCTCGGGCGACCCGCAGGTGCGGGCGGAGGTCTCCGACCGTGCGTACGGCGTGATCGTCGTCGACGGCGACCACTCCTTCGAGGGCGTCCTCGCCGACCTGGAGTGGGTGGAGCGGATCGCCGCCCCGGGTGCGGTCGTCGTCCTCGACGACTACGGCGACGCGCGCTGGCCCGGCGTCAAGGAGGCGCTGGACAAGCACCTCGCGGGTGGCGACAGCAGGTTCACGACGGTGGGCCGGGTCGCCACCTCGGCCTTCCTGCGAGCGCGCTGACGGACAGGCCCGCCGGGGCCTGCGCAGGGCTCAGACGTCCCGCATCCGCTGGGTGCGGTCCAGCGCGCGGCGCACCTCGGCGGGCAGGTGGTGGTACGGGCCGTAGGCGAGCTCGGCGTCGTACAGCAGGCCCTGCAACTGGGCGTGCGCGGCGGCGTGGTCGCCCATCGCGAGCAGCAGGTTCGCGATGCGGTGGCGGATGTCGAAGGCGCGGGCGGTGGCCTCGGTGGGCGGCGTGCCGCCCGTGTACTGGTTCTCGAAGTACGGCAGCAGGCCGCGGTACTCGGCGAGCGCGGCGGCCGGTTCGCCCAGCTGCTCCAGGCACTGGGCGGCGTCGTACCGGAACTGGAGGGCCTGCGGGTCGGCGAGGCCCGCCTCGGCGGCGCGGTCGTCGGCGAGGCGGCGCAGCTCGGGAAGCGCGCGGCGGTACTGGCCGTCGTCGAGGAGCGTCGCGGCGTACTGCTTGCGCAGGATGCGGACGACGGGGGAGCGCTCGCCGTGCTGGGCGGCGGCAGCCGGGAGGATCCCGCCGAGGATGTCGACGGCCTGAGTGATGCGCCCTTCGCCGAGGAGCTGCTTGACCTCGTCCACCGCGCCCGCGACGTCGGGCTGCGCCTGCGCGGGGGTGGGCTGGGCGGCGGGCGGGGTGGTGGCGCGGTCGGGCCAGGGGGCGTGCGGGCGCAGGAACGGGCGCGTCGGGTCGAGCGGTCCCGACGGTGCGCCGCCGTGCGCGGGCAGCAGCGGGACCAGGGCCTCGTAGACCTCCTGGGCGGAGGACGGGCGGTGCTGCGGGTCCTTGGCGAGCAGCCGCAGGACGAGCGCTTCGAGCGGCTCCGGGACGTCCTGGCGGAGCTGGCGGACGGGGAGCGGCGGCTCGTACAGGTGGCGGTGCAGGACGCCGAGGACGGTGGAGCCGGCGAAGGGCACGTTGCCGCTGAGCAGTTCGTGCAGCAGGACGCCGAGCGCGTACAGGTCCGTGTACGGGCCGACCGCGCCGCCCATCGCCTGCTCGGGCGCCATGTAGGCGGGGCTGCCGATGGGCGAGCCGGTGTGGGTGAGGCGGGTGGTGTCGGTGTCGAGGACGGAGGCGACGCCGAGGTCGAGGACGGTGACGGTGCCCTCGGGCTTGACCATGACGTTGCGCGGCTTGAGGTCGCGGTGCACGATCGGCACCGCGTGCACCGCCGACAGCACGGCGCACAGCTGCGCGGCGACCGCGACGGCCCACGGCCAGGGGTACGGGTCGTGCTCGGCCAGGTGGTCGGCCAGGTCGGCGCCCTTGACGTACTGCATGACCAGGTAGAGGTCGTCGTCGTCGCTGCCCGCGTCGTGGACGGTGACGAGCCCGGGGTGGTCGACCTGGGCGGTGACGCGGCACTCGCGCACGAAGCGGCGGCGCATCTCCTCGGCGGCGGTCGCGGCGGCCATCCGGTCGGGGCGCAGCAGCTTCACGGCGACCCGGCGGTCCAGGCGCTGGTCGTACGCCGTCCAGACCTGGCCCATGCCGCCCTGGCCGATGACGGTGGACAGCTCGTAACGCCCCGCGATGATCCGCCCGTTCACCGGTCGCCGTCACCCCGCTGGTCCCGGCGCAGCAGGTCGCTCAGCTCGTCGAGCTCGGCGCGCACCTGCTCCATGCGCTGGGCGCTCTGCGGCTGCTGCTGCTCCTGCGGGCGCGGCGGGTGCTGGTGGGGCTGCGGCTGGGGCGTGGACGCCGGGACGGGGTGGGCGGCCGGGGTGCTCGCGTAAGGGTTCGGGTAGCCGTACTGCGGCTGCGGCGTGTGGGCGTGACCGTACGGCGGCCGGGGCTGCTGCGGCTGTTGTTGCTGCTGCTGGACGTACGGGCTGTACGGGACGCGGGACCCGGTGACGGAGTGCGGCACGCCGGCCGTCTGGAGCCGCGCGTAGTGCCGGATGTCGAAGACGAGGAAGTAACCGGCGGTCGCCGCCCCCAGGAGCAGGACGAACGACAGGGCTATGTCGGTCCTGACGTCGCCCTCGGGCAGCGCGCCGACGACGCCGAACGCCGTGATGGCCAGCGGCAGGCTCCCCCACGCGGCCACCCAGTCGTACCAGCGTCCCCGCAGGATCGCGATCCGGAACAGCGGCACGCACGACAGGATGCCGCAGCTGAAGACGGCGCAGAGGGGGAACAGCACACGCATGGTGATGACGACGCCGTCCGTGCGGACCGGCGGCGTGGTGCCGGAGCCGTGCATGGCTGCTCCTGAAGACCTAATGAGACGTACGGGGGACGGATGCCCGCCGCGGCGAGCGCTCGATCAAGCGCCTTGAGCGTATACACCGACACCGACAGCGGCCCATGGGTTGTACGGATCCGTTGTGGCACCGCTCACTCCCGTGCGGCACCTTCCTCACTCGCGTCCCGGCCGGGCCGTACCGTCCCGTCCGTCAGGCCGTCGTACAGCCCCTGCACGAGCCGTTCGCCGAGGCGCGAGGCCCGGCGCAGGGTGTCCTCGAACTCGGCGAGCGCGCGGAAGCGTTCGCCGTAGCGCCGCTGGTCGGCGAGGGGCAGGCGGGGCAGTTGGAGGCGGCGTACGTCGAGGCGGGTGGAGGTCGAGGCGTAGCTGCTGGCCTGCCGGTTGTTGGCGGTGCCGCGCAGGAAGCCGGCCAGGAACCACGGGTCGAGGGCCGCCGGGTCGGGGCGCAGGAGCTGGAGGCTGCGGCCGAGGGCGGCGCCGGCGGTGGCGTCGTCCACGACGCGGGCGACCGAGCCGCCGCCGAGCACCGGCACGACCACGTCGCCCGTCTCGACGCGCACGGGGTCCTCCGCCGCGCCTTCGGGAAGGACGCCCGAGGGCGCGCCGCCGGTGAGCACGTCCTGCTCGGTGAGGACCCGTTCCCCGGAACCGGCTCCCGCGCCGCCCGCGCGCAGCACGAGGGCGCCCGCCCGGGCGAGTTCGCCGACGGTGGTGGTGGGCCAGCGCGGTGGCGGCGCGGCCTCGCCCGCCGGCGGGGTGAGCGCGGTGGTCTGCCGCAGCGTCTCGGCCAGCCGTTCCCGTACGGCCGCGAGTTCGGCGGCGCCGCCGCCCGCGGCGGGGGGCGGCAGGTGGCGGGCGGGGGCGAGGTCGACGTCGTCGTCGAGCAGCTCGATCACGGACACCGAGCGGCTGACGCCCGGACGCTGCTCCACGGTGCCGTCGCGGTCGAAGCTCTGCCAGGTGTCGAGGACCGCGCCGTGCAGGGCCTGCCAGTCGAGCTTGTCGCGACCGGCGGCGGAGAGGTCGGCGGTGTCGACGAGCAGCACTTCGTGGGAGGGGCGGCCCCCGGGCGCGGGCCTGCGCAGCACCCACAGGTGCAGCGGGATGCCGTACGGGGGCGCGGCGCCCGCCGGCAGGGAGACGACGGCCCGCAGGGCGCCCCGGCGCAGCAGGTCGGCGCGGATGCGGCGGCCGGAGCGGCGGGAGGCGGCTGCGGGCGGCATCAGGAGGACGGCGGTGCCGCCCTCGCGCAGCCGGGCCAGGGCGTGCTGGACCCAGGCCAGTTCGGACTCCGTACGGGCCGGGAAGCCGTACTCCCAGCGGGCGTCGTACGCCAGCTCGTCGTGGCCCCAGTTGCGCTCGTTGAACGGGGGGTGGCAGAGCACGGCGTCGGCGGCGAGGTGCGGGAAGGCGTCGGCGCGCAGGGAGTCGGCGGCGGCCACGCGTACGTCGGTGGCGCCGTGCTCGGTCTGGAGGGCCAGGCGCAGGGCGGCGAGCGCGGCGAGGTCGGGGTCGGTCTCCTGGCCGTGCAGGGCGCGCTTCTCCGGGGCGCCGGGCGGCGGCCCGCCGTCGGGCCGTGCGTCGGCGGACGCGCCGCCGGCGCCCTGGGCGACGGCGCGCAGCAGGGTTCCGGTGCCGCAGGCCGGGTCGAGGACGGTACGGGGGCTGCCCGCGAGGGCGGCCATCAGGGCGGCGGGTCCGGGCGGCGTGAGTGTGTACTGGCGCGGGTTGGCGTCCAGGTGGCGGCCGAGCAGGAACTCGTACGTCTGGCGGGCGCCGAGCTCGGCGGCCAGCTCGGCGGTGGCGCGCAGCAGGGGTACGGAGGCGGCGAGCCCGGGTGTGCCGGGGGTGTGAACGGCCCGGCCGGGCCCGAAGCGGGGGCCGAGGACCTGCTCCAGCGCCGGCGGCAGGAGGGAGGCCAGCTTCTCGTCGGAGACGGCGGAGAGCTGGAGCCACGCGGTGGGCCGGTCGCGTACGAGCAGGAGGACGCAGCCGACCTGGATCAGGGCCGGGACGGCTCCTTCCGGGTGGCCCGCGAGCTGCTGCCAGACCCGCTCACGGAGCGGCACTTCGGCGATTTTCCCCTGGTCGCGCAGCCACTGCTCGACATCGGCGAGGGCGAACGAGGGGCTCGTCTCCGTGCCGCCGACCGGTTTGGGGAAGTCGGGGTGGCGGCGGCGCCAGTTGCTCACGGCGGCGCGGCCCACCCCGGCGAGCCGGGCGATTCCGGCGGCGGTCACCTCTGCTGCGTTGTCCGACACCGGCCGGCTCCCCTCGTACCCCTGCACCTGCTTGTGCACAGAGCATACCCGCGTACGCAAGAGCGACCTCTTCACGCCGTGAATTACAGTTCCCGTGTGAACCGTGTTGACTCGGTTCACAACCTCTGCTGTGATTGACCCATCGCAGCAGAACGGGGCGGCAAGGCAGTCCCGCACACACCTTGTCCGGAGGACATCCATGTCTCAGTACACGCAGCAGCCTCAGTTCCCTCAGGCTCCGGTGCCGGCCGCGCAGGCCCGCAACGGCCTGGGCACCGCCGCCCTGATCCTCGGCATCATCGGCGCGCTGTCGGGTCTGGTCCCGTTCTTCTTCTGGCTCGCCGGCATCCTCGGCATCATCGCCCTGGTCATGGGCCTGGCCGGCCGGGGCCGCGCCAAGCGCGGCGGGGCCACCAACAAGGGCGTCGCCCTGGCGGGCGCCATTCTGGGCCTGGTCTCGCTCGTCATGTCGGTGGTCGGCGCGGTGATCCTCTTCAAGGCCGTGGACGACGCGGTGGACGACATCAACAACGCGACCAGCAGTTCGTCGGCCGCCAAGGAGTCGGGCGACGGCTCCGCGAAGGGCGCCGGCAAGAACAAGGACAAGAAGACCAAGGGCGACAAGGGCGCCGGCGACGGCGCCGACTCCCAGACCCTGTCCGCCGGCGACTCCGCCGTCTACGACGACAAGCTGACCGTCACGATGTCCGCCCCGGAGCCCTACACCCCCGGTGAGTACGCGATCGGGCACAGCAAGGGCAACAAGGCCTACAAGGTCACCGTCGTCCTCGACAACGCCGGCTCCAAGAAGTTCGACGCCGCCCTGGTCACCGCCGAGGCCCGTGCCGGCGCCGACGGCGTGAAGGCCGAGCAGATCTTCGACGAGAAGGTCGGCGAGATCTTCACCGGCTCGCTGGCGCCGGGCAAGAAGGCCACCGTGGTGTACGCCTTCGACACCCCGGCCGACGCGGAGAACCTGGTCGTCGAGATCTCCCCCGACTTCTCCCACGACGCCTCGCAGTGGGACCTCAAGCTCTGATCGCCTGAACCCCCGCCACAACGGCGGCACCCCGGACCGTCCGGCCCACTCGCGCACCCCCCGCGAGTGGGCCGGACTCATTCACGCGTACGCGGTCACACGCCCGCGGCGGCTCACCGGCCGAAACGGGCCGGGGCCTCGGTCGGGCCGCCCGCCGCCGGCAGCCGTTCGTCCGGGCACCGCGACAGCACGCGCTTCATCGCGTCCCGCTCGGCGCCCGTGACCCACAGCTCGTACTTCTTCTTCACCGCCACCTGACGGGCCACGTACACACAGCGGTACGCCTTGTTGGCCGGCAGCCAGGTCGCCGTGTCGCCGTCGCTCTTGCGGCGGTTGGCGGAGGAGTCGACGGCCAGCAGGTTCAGCGGATCGTTGGCGAACGCGACCCGCTTGCGGCGCTCCCACTTCTGCCCGCCCTTCTGCCAGGCGTCGGACAGCGCGACGACGTGGTCGATGTCCACCTTGCTGCGGCCGCGCACGAACTCCACGCGCCGCCCGGTGTAGGGGTCTTCGGTGAGCGTCCCGGCGGCGACCATGCACTCGGTTCCGCCGCCGCTCCTGATCCGTACGCCGGCGAGGTCCCGCTTCAGTATGTCGTCGCGGGTCCCGCACCCGTTGTCGTCGGTGTCGGCCCAGGCGCTGCCGAACGCCTCCCGCTCGTAACCGGTCCTCGGCGCCCGCCCCTTGACGGTGAGCGTCCCGACGGCGGCGAGGGCCGAACCCGCGGCGCCCTGCTCCCGCCCGCCGCCGCTGCCCTCCACCGCCTCGGGCGTGCAGCCGGTGACGGCGAGAGCGGCGGACAGCGCGGCCGCCGGGAGCGCTGTCCTGAGGGCCCGTGCGGGCGTCGGGGTACGTATCCAGGCGGTCCGTCGGGGCGCGTCGGTATGCATGTCCCCCAGCGTCCCACGGGGCGTACTACACCTTGCCGATGCCCAGGGTGTTCTCCGCCGGGAGCAGCCCCGACCCCAGCACGGCCAGCCACAGCGGCCCCAGCAACTCCGCGAGCCGCGCGGTCCCCTGCGTCCCGACGGCCCGCCAGGGCGCGGCGGCCAGCTCGTCGGTCGTCCGCTCCACCCCGGCGCGCAGGGCGCGCCCCGCCTCGGTGGCGACCCCGTCGGCGTCCAGCAGGCCGCGCGCCCGCAGCCGTTCCCGCGCGGCGGACCACTCCTCGTCGCTCCAGCCCCGGCTGCGGAACGTCCCGGCGGACGCCGCTCCGACGCCCGCGAAGCCCACCAGGGCCTCGACCGGGTCGAGTCCGGCGGTGAGCAGCGCCGCGAGGTGCCCGTCGCCGCGGTGCTCGCGCAGGACCGTGGCGGCCTGCCACAGCACGAGGTGCGGGGCGTCGGGCCAGGGCAGTGCGGCGTTCGCCGCCGCGAGCGGCCGGCCCGCGGTCTCCGCCGCCTCGGCGGCCCGCCGGGCGAGGACCGCGGCCTCGGCGGTCCCGGGCTCGTCGACGAGCGCCCCGAAGAGGGCGCGGTACGCCCGGTCCACTCCCCGCAGCCGGGCGGCCAGGACGTCCGCCGGGCCGGCGACGTCCCATGCGGCCGGGACGTACTCGGCGACCGTGCGCGGGCTGAAGCTGTAGAAGGCGGAGGCGACGGCCACCGCGCTCACGGCCCCCAGCGGCGCCGAGCGCCAGGCGAAGTAACTCGGCCAGCGCACATCCGTCGCGTACCCGAGTCGCTCCGCTTCGGCGAAGACCTCGGGGGCGTAGTAGACGACGGCGTGCAGCGGCTCCAGCAGGTGCCACATCTGCCGCACGCGCCCCGGTTCCACGACTTCCCCGCCCATGGTCTCCCCCTCCGAACGCACCCGGCCGCTCCGGGCACGCACCGCACGCCTCCGGCACGCGCTGACCGGATACGCCGCCCTCAGGCACGCACGCCCGGCCCTCCGGACGCGCGCCCGTCCCGACGACCACAGGATTGCCCGGCGCCCGCGAACTTGTCAATGACTAGATTGGCGTAGGGTGCCGCCCATGACCACCCGCGGCACGTACCACCACGGCGACCTGCGACGGGCCGTCCTCGCAGCGGCGCTCGACGTCATCCGCACGGACGGCCCTGCCGCCCTGTCCCTGCGCGACCTGGCCCGCCGCGCGGGGGTCTCGCACGCCGCCCCCGCCCACCACTTCAAGGACCGCACGGGCCTGCTGACCGCCATCGCCACGGAAGGGCACGACCTGTTGGCGGTGGCCCTGTCCGACGCGAAGGACCTGCGCGACGCGGGTGTGCGGTACGTCCGCTTCGCACGCGACCGTCCGGCACACTTCCAGGTCATGTTCCAGCCGGACCTGCTGCGCCCCGAGGACCCGGAACTGCTGGCCGCGAAGGCCCGTTCGTACGACCGGCTGCTCGCCGGCGTCGCCGGGCTGCCCGCGGACCGGGCCGGGGACCCCGAACTGACGGCGGTCGCCGCTTGGTCGGTGGCCCACGGCTTCGCCACCCTGCTGCTGACGCACAACCTGGACGGCACCCCGGCCGGGGACGCGCCGGAGGACGTCTTCGGCTCCATGGCGGCCATGCTGTTCACCCGCCCGGCGGCCCCCGGGGAATAGCCGCGGCCCCCGGGCCCTTGATCACCCCGTACGCACGCGATCGGCACAGGCACTCAGGAATCAAGCAGGGGGCGGAACGCATGTGCACCATAACTTCCTTACGCCGTACGGGAATCGCACTGCTGTCGGCGGCGACGCTGGCGGCGCTTCCCGTGACCGGCACCCAGGGCCCGGCCGCCGCCGCGGCCGCCGAGCAGCACATCGCGAAGTGGCGGGGCGGATGGGCGGCGTCACCGCAGGCGCCGACCGCGCCGTTCGCTCCCAACTGGTCGCCTCAGGGCTTCGACAACCACACGGTCCGGCAGGTGGTCCGGGTCACCACCGGCGGCACGAAGGCCCGCATCGAACTGTCCAACCGCTACGGCTCCGCCCCGCTGCGCGTCACCGGCGCGACCGTGGCCCGCACGGCCGGGGGCGCGGCCGTGAAGCCGGGTTCGGTCCGGGAGCTGTCGTTCGGCAAGGGGCGCGCGGTGACGATCCCCGCGGGCGCCACGGCGACCAGTGACGGGGTCCCGTTCAGGGTCAGGGCCCTGGAGTCGCTGACGGTCACGCTGTATCTGGCCGGGCCGACCGGACCGGCCACCTTCCACCACTTCTCCGCCGCCACCAGCTACCGGGCCGACGGAGACCACCGGTCGGACCACGGCGGCGCGGCGTTCGGGGAGAGCAGCGACTCCTGGTACTACCTCACCGGCGTCGAGGTCACCGGCGGCAAGCCGGCCGGGCGCCGCGACGGGGTGGTGACCTTCGGCGACTCCATCACCGACGGCGTCGGCTCCTCGCCGAACGCGGACAACCGCTACCCCGACGAGCTCGCCGAGCGCTTCGCCGCCGCCGGGAGGCCCCGCGGCGTCCTCAACCACGGCATCGGCGGCAACCAGGTCACCAACGACACGACGTGGGCCGGGGAGAAGGGCATCGCCCGCTTCAAGGAGGACGTGCTCGGCGAGCCCGGCGTCGGCACCGTCATCGTGCTGGAGGGCATCAACGACATCGGAGGCAGCGGCCCCACGTTCCCCGGCGGCCCCACCCCGGAGGTGTCCGCCGAGCGGCTCATCGACGGTCACCGGTCGCTGATCCGCCAGGCGCACGCCAAGGGCATCAAGGTGGTCGGCGCCACGCTGACGCCGATCAAGGGATCGTTCTACGACGACCCGGAAGGGGTCAACGAGGCCAAGCGCCAGGCCGTCAACGACTGGATCCGCACCTCGGGCGCGTACGACGCGGTGGCCGACTTCGATCGCGCCGTGGCCGGACCCGACGGCGGTCTGCGCACCGCCTACGACTCGGGCGACAAGCTGCACCCGAGTGACGCCGGGTACCGCGCCATGGCCGACGCGCTGGACCTCGACGCGCTCTGACGTCCGGCCCCGTACGCCGGCTCAGACGTCCGGCCCCGTACACCGGCTCGGACGTCCGGCCCCGTACACCGGCTCCGGCATCGGGCCCGAACGCCGGCTGTCCGACGTCGGGCCCGTACGCCGGCTCCGACGCCCCGCCCGTACGTCACGACGCCGTGCCCGGTCCGCGTTGGACCGGGCACGGCGTCATCGGCATGCGCCGCGACGCTAGGACCCCAGGATCGTCGTGAGGAACTCGCCCGTCCACGCCAGCAGTTCGCGGCCCACCACCGGCTTGCCGCCGATCTGCCCCGTCGTGGGGCGCGGCACCAGGATCTGGCGCGTGGCCGGCTTCATCACCGTGCGCGGGTAGAGGCGCTTGAGGCGCAGTTCCTGCGACTCGCGCAGCTCCACCGGGCCGAAGCGGACGTTCGGGCCGGCCAGGGTGATGTCCGCGACGCCGCAGGCCCGGGCCAGCATCCGCAGCCCGGCGACGAGGAGCAGGTTCTCCACCGGCTCGGGGAGCTTGCCGTAGCGGTCGGTGAGCTCTTCGCGGACGGCCCTGATGTCGTCCTCGGAGTTCGCCGAGGCGATCGCCCGGTACGCCTGGAGGCGCAGCCGCTCGCCCGGCGCGTAGTCGTGCGGAACGTGCGCGTCCACCGGAAGCTCGATCTTGACCTCCAGCGGCGGCTCCTCCTCGACCTGGCCGTCCACCGCCGCCCGGTAGTCCGCGACGGCCTCGCCGACCATACGGATGTAGAGGTCGAAGCCGACGCCCGCGATGTGACCGGACTGCTCGCCGCCGAGCAGGTTGCCCGCGCCGCGGATCTCCAGGTCCTTCATGGCGACGTACATGCCCGCGCCCATCTCGGTGTGCTGGGCGATCGTCGCCAGCCGCTCGTGCGCGGTCTCGGTCAGCGGCTTCTCCGGCGGGTAGAGGAAGTACGCGTAGCCGCGGTCCCGGCCCCGGCCCACGCGTCCGCGGAGCTGGTGGAGCTGGGAGAGGCCGAAGTTGTCGCCGCGCTCGACGATCAGGGTGTTGGCGTTGGAGATGTCGATGCCCGACTCGACGATCGTCGTGGAGACCAGTACGTCGAACTTCTTCTCCCAGAAGTCGACGACCACCTGCTCCAGCTGGTTCTCGCCCATCTGACCGTGCGCCGTCGCGATCCGCGCCTCCGGGACGATCTCGCGGAGCTTCGCGGCCGCCCGGTCGATCGACTCGACCCGGTTGTGGATGTAGAAGACCTGGCCCTCGCGCAGCAGTTCGCGGCGGACCGCGGCGCCGATCTGCTTCTCCTCGTACGGGCCGACGAAGGTCAGCACCGGGTGGCGCTCCTCGGGCGGCGTGGTGATCGTCGACATCTCGCGGATGCCGGTGACCGCCATTTCGAGGGTTCGGGGGATGGGGGTGGCGGACATCGTCAGGACGTCGACGTTGGCGCGCAGCTTCTTCAGCTGCTCCTTGTGCTCGACGCCGAAGCGCTGCTCCTCGTCGACGATGACCAGGCCCAGGTCCTTGAACTTCGTTTCGGAGGAGAAGAGCCGGTGGGTGCCGATGACGACGTCGACGGAGCCCTCCTTGAGTCCCTCCAGGGTCGCCTTCGCCTCGGTGTCGGACTGGAAGCGGCTGAGCGCCTTCACGACGACCGGGAACTGCGCGTACCGCTCGGAGAACGTTCCGAAGTGCTGCTGCACCAGCAGTGTCGTGGGGACGAGGACGGCGACCTGCTTGCCGTCCTGCACCGCCTTGAAGGCGGCCCGTACCGCGATCTCCGTCTTGCCGTAGCCGACGTCGCCGCAGACCAGGCGGTCCATGGGGACGGACTTCTCCATGTCCTCCTTGACCTCGGCGATGGTGGACAGCTGGTCGGGCGTCTCGACGTACGGGAAGGCGTCCTCCAGCTCGCGCTGCCACGGGGTGTCGGGGCCGAAGGTGTGGCCGGGGGCGGCCATGCGCGCCGAGTACAGCTTGATGAGGTCGGCGGCGATCTCCTTGACCGCCTTCTTCGCGCGCGCCTTCGTCTTCGTCCAGTCCGCGCCGCCGAGCCGGTGCAGGGTGGGGGCCTCCCCGCCGACGTACTTGGTGACCTGCTCCAGCTGGTCGGTGGGGATGTAGAGGCGGTCGCCGGGCTGGCCGCGCTTGGCGGGGGCGTACTCGACGAGCAGGTACTCGCGGGTCGCGCCCTGGACGGTGCGCTGGACCATCTCGATGTAGCGGCCCACGCCGTGCTGCTCGTGGACGATGAAGTCGCCGGCCTGGAGCGTCAGCGGGTCGATGGTCTTGCGGCGGCGGGCCGGCATGCGGCCCAGTTCCTTGCTGGCGGTGCGCTGGCCCGTCAGGTCGGTCTCGGTCAGTACGGCCAGCCGCAGCCCGGGGTCGACGAAGCCGTTGTCGATCGAGCCGCAGGCCACGTGCACGACCGACGGGGTGATCTCGGCCAGTTCGGCCTCCAGGCGGGCCGGGATGCCCTCGCCGCCCAGGACCTCCACGGTGCGGGCCGCAGGGCCGTGGCCCTCGGTGATGTAGACGGTGCGCCAGCCGTCGGCCAGCCAGCCCTTGGTGTCGGCGAGCGCCCGGGCCGTGTCGCCCCGGTACGCCTCCGGGGCGTGCATGCCGATCTTGAGCGTGTCATCGGACAGCTCCTCGTCGGCGGCGAACGGGGCCACGGACCACCACAGCATGTCCAGCTCGCGGGCGCGCTCCCGGACGTCCGCGATGCCGCGCAGCGAGGCCGCGCCCACGTCGATCGGGGCGTCGCCGCCGCCCGCGGTCGCCGCCCAGGACGCCTGGAGGAACTCCTGGGAGGTCGCGACCAGGTCCGCCGCCCTGGTCCGCACCCGCTCCGGGTCGCAGACCAGCGCCATCGAGCCCTTCGGCAGGACGTCGAGCAGCAGCTCCATGTCGTCCACGAGGACCGGGGCCAGCGATTCCATGCCCTCCACGGCGATGCCCTCGGCGATCTTGCCGAGCAGCTCGCCGAGCTCCGGGTGGGCCTCGGCGAGGGCGGCGGCGCGCTCGCGCACGCTGTCGGTGAGCAGCAGCTCGCGGCAGGGCGGCGCCCACAGGCCGTGCTCGGCGACCTCCAGGGACCGCTGGTCGGCCACCTTGAAGTACCGGATCTCCTCGACGTCGTCGCCCCAGAACTCCACGCGCAGCGGGTGCTCCTCGGTGGGCGGGAAGACGTCGAGGATGCCGCCGCGCACGGCGAACTCGCCGCGCTTCTCGACCAGCTCCACCCGCGAGTACGCCGCTGCCGCCAGCGCCGCCGTGATCTCGCCCAGGTCCGCGCTCTGTCCGGTCCGCAGCGCCACGGGCTCCAGGTCCCCCAGGCCCTTGACCTGCGGCTGGAGCACCGACCGCACGGGCGCCACGATCACGCTCACGGGGCCGGCGGACGGGTCGTCGGCGTGCGGGTGCGCGAGGCGGCGCAGCACGGCGAGGCGCCGGCCCATCGTGTCGCTGCGCGGCGAGAGGCGCTCGTGCGGCAGCGTCTCCCACGACGGGTAGTCGACGATCCCCTCCTCGGGCAGCAGTGTGCGCAGGGCGGCGGCGAGGTCCTCGGCCTCCCGGCCGGTGGCGGTCACGGCGAGGACGGTACGCCCGGTCTCGCGGGCCAGCGCGGCCACCGCGAAGGGGCGCGCGGCGGGCGGGCCGACCAGGTCGACGTGCATGCGGTTGCCGTCGGTGGCGGCCTTCACCGCTTCGGCGAGCGCCGGGTCTCGTACTACGGCATCCAGCAGACCGTGCAGGCTCATGAAGGGCTTCCGTCCGGGTAACGAGGTGACGAGGTGGACAACGCGAAGGGCCCGACACGTCTCACGGGCCGGGGGCTCCAGCCTACGACGCGGGGCCGCCACCCGCGCGGGGGAACGCTGCGGCGCTGAAGGCGGCATGGCGGAAGGCCCGGCCCCGGGGTCTCCCCCGGGGCCGGGCCCGTCACCGCGTCACCACTGCCCCTACTCGGTGGCGATCGCGTTCAGTACGTTCATCCGGCCGGCCCGGAAGGCCGGGACCAGGGCCGCGAACAGCCCGACGAAGGCCGATCCGACGAAGACGGTCAGGATCGTGGGCCACGGGATCTCCAGGACGCCGAGGCCCTCCAGGGCCAGCAGCTTCTGGGCCGTCGTGCCCCAGCCCATGCCCAGGCCGAGGCCGAGCAGGGCGCCGAAGAGGGCGATGACCACCGACTCCAGGCGGATCATGCGGCGCAGCTGGCGGCGCGAGAGGCCGATGGCCCGCATCAGGCCGATCTCCCTGGTCCGCTCGACGACCGACAGGGCGAGGGTGTTCACCACGCCGAGCACGGCGACGATGATCGCGAGGGCCAGCAGGCCGTAGACGATGTTGAGCAGCTGCCCGATCTCGTCCTTCAGCCCCTGCTTGAAGTCGGTCTGGTCCCGCACCGTGAACTGCGGGTAGTCCGCCAGCGACTTCTTGAGCCCGGCGTACGCGGCCTTCTCCTTGCCGTCCACCGCCTTCGCGAACATCATCATGTTCGGCGGGACGCGGTCGGCGGGCAGGTACCGCTCGGCGGTCGTGATGTTGGTGTACATCGCGCCCTTGTCGACGTTCGACTCGTCCGAGGTGATCGCCGCGACCTTCAGCTTCGCGGTCTCGCCGCCCTTGAACGCGACCGTCATCGTGTCGCCCGCCTCGATGCCGTGCCGCTCGGCGTAGTCGCTGCCGACCGACATGGCGTTCTTCCCGTACGCCGCCGCCAGTTCACCGGCGACGGTCTCCCGCCGCAGGTCCTGCGCGTACGTCGGGTCGGCCGCCACCAGTTCCTCGGTCTCCTTCTTCCCGTCCGGGGAGGTGAGCTCGGCCCGGATCATCTTGTAGCCGGTGACGTGCGCGAGGTCGGGCGCCGCGCGCAGCGCCTTCTCGGCGGCCGGCACGATCGGGCCGCTGGGCCCGCTCTCGATGATGAAGTCCGCGCCGACGGACTTGTCGAGCTCCTGGGTCGCCGAGGCGACCATCGAGGACCCGACGACGGAGAGGCACGCGACCAGCGCCAGGCCGATCATCAGCGCCGCGCCGGTCGCTCCGGTGCGCCGGGGGTTGCGCAGCGCGTTGCGCTCGGCCATCCGGCCGACGGGGCCGAACATCCGCAGCAGCACGGCGCTGAGCACCCGTACCACGCCACCCGCCAGGAGCGGGCCGACGACGATGAAGCCGAGCAGGGTGAGGACTACGCCGCCGCCGAGGAACAGCGATCCCTCCGCGGCCTTGTCGGCCTGCGTCGTCAGGTACAGCAGCGCGCCGCCCGCCGCGGTCAGGACCAGGCCGATCGCGGCCCGCAGCAGGCCGGCCCGGCCGTCCGCGGGGGTCCCGGCGTCGCGCAGGGCGGCTATCGGGGAGATCTTCCCGGCGCGTCGTGCGGGGATGTAGGCGGCGACGACGGTGACGACGATGCCGAGCGCGAGCCCGACGACCGGGGTGGTCCAGGCCACCGTCAGGTCCTTGGTGGACAGTTCCATGCCCATGGAGCCCATGAGCTTCATCAGGCCGACCGCGAGGCCGACGCCGGCGCCCACGCCGAGGACCGAACCGACGACGCCGAGCAGCAGCGCCTCCGTCAGCACGCCCCGGTTGACCTGGCTGCGGCTGGAGCCGATGGCCCGCATCAGGCCGATCTCACGGGTGCGCTGGGTGACCAGCATCGAGAAGGTGTTGACGATGAGGAAGATGCCGACGAGGAAGGCGATCCCGGCGAAGCCGAGCATCGCGTACTTCATCACGGAGAGGAACGAGCCGACCTGCTCGCGGCCCGAGTCCGCCGCCTCCTTCGCGGTCTGGAGCTTGTACGGGCCGCCGGCCGCCCCGTCGAGCGCGGTCGCGACGCGCTGCTTCAAGCGCGTGTCGCTGACGCCCTCTTCGGCGGTCAGGGAGACGTGCGTGAAGACGTCCGTCCGGCCGAGCAGTTTGCGCTGCGCGGTGGCGGTGTCGAAGTAGACGACGGTCGCGCCCGGGTTGGTCATCTTGAAGGACGCGATGCCGGAGATCCTGGCGTCGATGTCACCGGTGACGGCGATCGTGCGCAGCTCGTCGCCCAGTTGGAGGCCGTGCTTGTCGGCGGTGTCGGCGTCGACCATCACCTCGGTGGGACCGCGCGGGGCGTGCCCGGAGGTGATGTCCATCGACTTCAGGTCGTTGCGCGTCCAGTTGCCGGCGATCGTCGGAGCGCCGCTGTCGGAGCCCATCTTCTTGTTGTCGCCGTCGACGACGGTGACGGACATGCTGACGACCGCGCCTTCGGCGGACTTCACGCCGTCGGTCCTGGTCACCTGCTCGACGAGGGAGGCGGGAAGGGCCTCCGGCCGGCCGGTGCGCGGGCCGTTGTCGTCGTCCTCGGCCGCCTTGGGGCTGACGGTGACGTCGGCGGAGGTGGTGGCGAAGAGCTTGTCGAACGTCGTGTTCATGGTGTCGGTGAAGACGAGCGTGCCGCACACGAACGCCACCGAGAGCAGGACGGCGACGGCGGAGAGCGCCATCCGCCCCTTGTGCGCGAGGAAGTTGCGCATCGAGGTCCTGACGACGGTCATGAGGTCCGCCCGCGCGCGTCGAAGTCCTTCATGCGGTCGAGGACCTGGTCGGCGGTCGGCGAGAACATCTCGTCGACGATCCTGCCGTCCGCGAGGTAGAGCACGCGGTCCGCGTACGAGGC
The DNA here is from genome assembly GCF_053610585.1 of Streptomyces sp. NPDC054887. Classification (NCBI taxonomy): domain Bacteria; kingdom Bacillati; phylum Actinomycetota; class Actinomycetes; order Kitasatosporales; family Streptomycetaceae; genus Streptomyces; species Streptomyces sp. NPDC054887. The sequence continues at coordinate 114,593 of NZ_JBSGYQ010000007.1, forward strand.
GGCGACCGGGTCGTGCGTGACCATCACGATGGTCTGGCCCAGCTCGTCGACGGACTTGCGCAGGAAGTCCAGCACCTCCGCCCCGGCTCGGGAGTCGAGGTTTCCGGTGGGCTCGTCACCGAAGATGATTTCCGGGCGCGCGGCGAGCGCCCGCGCCACGGCGACGCGCTGCTGCTGGCCGCCGGACAGCTGGGTGGGCCGGTGCTTGAGGCGGTCGGACAGGCCGACCGTCTCCACCACGCGGTTCAGCCACGCGGCGTCCGGCTTGCGGCCGGCGATGTCCATCGGCAGCGTGATGTTCTCCAGGGCGTTCAGGGTGGGAAGCAGGTTGAACGCCTGAAATATGAAACCGATCCGGTCCCTGCGCAGCTGTGTGAGCTTCTTGTCCTTGAGTCCGGTGATCTCGGTCTCGTCGAGGTGGATCTCGCCCGAGGTGACGGTGTCCAGGCCCGCGAGGCAGTGCATGAGCGTGGACTTGCCGGAGCCCGACGGGCCCATGATGGCGGTGAACTGCCCCCGGTTGATGTCCACGTCGACGTGGTCGAGCGCGACGACGCGGGTCTCCCCCGACCCGTACGCCTTGACGAGCTGCCGCGCCCTCGCGGCAACGGCCGTACGCCCTCCAGTGCCCCCGTGCCTGGGAATGGTCATAGCCGTTGTCACGGTGATTCTCCTCAAGTGTGTGATCAGGTACGTCGAGTCTGGCGGCCGGGGACCCCCCGCACACTGGTGCGCATCTCCGTATCCGCCCTGGGGCTACCCCCACCCGCCGACGTGCGGCGGCCCGTAAGAACAAGCTAAAGAACGGGCGCGTTTCCCTCGTCCTCCACCGGGACGAACACCCCCTGGCCAGAAATGAGGAGAAGCCCCTAGGGGCTCTCCGCCTCCGGGTGGACCCCGACTCCGGGCAGCCCGCACCCTCCCGCCGCGTGACCTGCGGGTGAGAAGGTGTCGTGGGCCAGATACGTGCACGGTGAAGGGATCTTGGTGAGCGGCGCCGGAAGCAGTGCGGGAAGTACGGGCGGTGCGGGCAGCACGGGTGCGGGGAGCACCGGCAGCGCGGGTGCAGCGGGAAGCGGCGCGGGCGCCCTGCCCGCCGCCCCCGGCGCGGACCGGCGCGGCGCCGTCGTCGCCGCGCTCATGCTCGGCATGGCGCTCGCCGCGCTCGACGGCACGATCGTGTCCACCGCCGTCCCGCAGATCGTCGGCGACCTCGGCGGCTTCGCCGTCTTCTCCTGGCTCTTCTCCGGCTACCTCCTCGCCGTCACCGTCACACTGCCGGTGTACGGCAAGCTCTCCGACACGTTCGGCCGCAAGCCGGTCCTGATCGCCGGCATAGCCCTGTTCCTGCTGGGCTCACTGCTGTGCGCGTGCGCCTGGAACATGGGCAGCCTCATCGCCTTCCGCGTCGTCCAGGGCCTGGGCGGCGGCGCCATCCAGGGCACGGTCCAGACGATCGCCGCCGACCTGTACCCCCTGAAGGAACGCCCCAAGATCCAGGCGAAGCTGTCCACCGTGTGGGCCGTGTCGGCCGTCGCGGGCCCGGCCGTCGGCGGACTGCTCGCCGCGTACGCCGACTGGCGATGGATCTTCCTCATCAACCTGCCGGTCGGTGCGATCGCCCTCTGGCTCGTCGCCCGCCATCTGCACGAACCGTCCCGGCCGGACGCCGGGAAGAGCCGGGCCGCCCGTATCGACTGGGCCGGCGCGCTGGCGGTCTTCGCCTGCGGCGGCCTGCTGCTGTTCGCCCTCGTCCAGGGCGGGGTCGCGTGGCCCTGGCTCTCCGCTCCCTCCCTGGCCCTCTTCGGCGGCAGCGCGCTGCTCGCCGCCGCCACCGTCGTCATCGAACGCCGCGCGGCCGAGCCGGTGATCCCCGGCTGGGTGTGGCGCAGGCGCACCATCGCCGCCGTCAACCTCGCGCTCGGCGCGCTGGGGCTTCTGATGGTCGCGCCGACCGTCTTCCTGCCCACCTACGCCCAGGCCGTCCTGGGGCTCGGCCCGATCGCCGCCGGTTTCGTCATGTCCGTCATGACGCTCAGCTGGCCGCTGTCGGCGGCCCTGAGCCAGCACGTGTACACCCGTATCGGCTTCCGTCTCACCGCGATCATCGGCATCTCCTGCTCGACGCTGATCCTGCTCGCCTTCCCGCTGCTGCCCTTCCCGGGAGCCGCCTGGCAGCCCACGCTGATCATGCTGCTGCTCGGCGCGGCGCTCGGCCTCTTCCAACTGCCCCTGATCGTCGGCGTGCAGTCGACGGTCGGCTACGCCGAGCGCGGCACGACGACCGCCTCCGTGCTCTTCTGCCGGCAGGTCGGCCAGTCCGTCGGCGCGGCCCTCTTCGGCGCGGTCGCCAACGCCACCCTCGCGTCCCGGCTCGCCGCCGCGCCCGACGGCATCCGCGACGGCCTCCCCGGCGACCTCGACTCCGTCTCGCACGCGCTCGCCGACCCCGGCTCGCTCAGCGCGGAGGCGGCCGACTACCTGCGCCGGGCGGTGGACACGGCCGTCGACCACGTCTACGTCGGCGCGGCCGTGGCGGGCGCGCTGGCGCTGCTCGCGCTCGTCTTCGTGGCCCCGCGCCGCTTCCCCGTGATCACCGAGGAGACGCCGGCCGACCGGTGAACACCCGCCCGCGGTCGGTTACCCGCAGTAAGAATGAACAACGTTCTCCTTACCTGAGGTAACCGCCGCGCGCGCCACGCCAGTTCGTACGAAAGTCTCGCCGCCGCCCATACCGCTGGGTAACGTACGCGACCCCACCAGCGCCCCGCCGCCGCTCCCCGGCCCCGGACGCGCTTCTCCCTGCAGTCCGCCCGGACCCCGCCGCGCAAGGAGCAAGCCGCACATGTCGCACTACCCGGAATACCTGTACCCCTGGCAGAGCTCCCCGCCCGCCCCGCCCGTCCCCCCGCTGCCCGCACCCGCGCACCCGGTCGTCCCCGGCCACCACGGCGACCTGCGCAGACTCCGTTCGGCGTACCGCCGCCTGCGCCGCGTGGCCACGCTCACCGCCCTCGGCCACTTCACGCTCTTCCTGGTCCTCTCCGGCTTCGCGCCCGGCCTGATGGGCCGTGAACTGCCCGGCGGCCTGACCACCGGCCTGCTGCTCGGCCTGTGCCAGCTCCCCGTGACCCTCGTGGCCATCGCCGTGTACGAGCACTCCGCCCGCCGCCGCGTCGACCCGCTCGCCGCGCAGCTGCGCGGGCAGAGCCGCGCGAGGCGGACGCCGTGACCGGGTTCGGCGAGTCCGCCCAAGAGCTGTCCCTGGCCGCCTTCATCGCCGTCGCGACCACGACGCTCCTGCTGTGCGTCATGACCGGTCCCGACCGCGACGACCTCGCCGAGTTCTACACCGGCTACCGCTCCCTGTCCCCCGTGCGCAACGGCCTCGCCATGGCCGGCGACTACATATCGGCCGCCACCGTCCTCGGCACCGTCGGCGTCATCTCCCTCACCGGATACGACGGCCTCGTACTGGCCCTCAGCACGGCCCTCTCCCTCGTCCTCCTGATGTTCCTGCTGGCCGAACCCCTGCGCAACGCGGGCCGGTTCACCATGGGCGACGCCTTCACCCGCCGCGCGCCGAGCCGCGCCGTACGCGTCACCGCCAGTGCCGTCACGCTGGCCGCGCTGCTCCCGATGATGGTCGTCCAGCTCGCCGGCGCGGGCGACCTCCTCTCCTTCATCCTCGGCTTCGAGGGCTCCGGCTTCCGCACCGGCTGCATCGTCGTCCTCGGCGTACTGATGAGCAGTTACGCCGCAATCGGCGGCATGAAGGGCACCGCCCTCATCCAGATCATCAAGACGGTCCTCCTGCTCGGCACGGGCGTCGTCCTCGCCGTACTCGTCCTGCACCGTTTCGGCTGGAGCACGACGCGGCTCCTGGACGCGGCGCAGACCGGCAGCGGGGCCGGCGACGCCTTCCTGCGCCCCGGGCTCCAGTTCGGCGGCAACGGGCTCGACATGGTCAGCTCCGAACTGACGCTCGTCCTCGGCGCGGCCTGCCTGCCGCACGTCACGATGCGCCTGCACAGCTCCCGCGACACCCTGGCCGTACGCCGCTCGATGTCGTGGGCGGTCTCCGCCGTGGTCTTCTTCTGCCTGCTCATCGCCGTGATCGGGTTCGGCGCGGCGGCCCTCGTCGGCCGGGGCGCGATCACCGCGTCCGACCCGCAGGGCAACACGTCGATCCTCCTCGTCGGCCAGGCACTCGTGGGCGGTACGGACGCCCCGCTCGAAGCGCTGGTCTTCACCTCCGTCACCACAGCGATCTTCCTGACGCTGCTGGCATCGGTCGCCGGCATGATCCTGGCCTGCGCGAACTCCCTCGCCCACGACCTCTTCGCCCACGGCGTCCGCGCCTCGGCCCGGCCGCGCGACACGACGGAGACGGCGCTGGCACGCGGGGCGGCGGTCGCCGTCGGCATCCCCGCCATCGTCCTCGCGGTGCTGGCCCGCCACTGGAACGTACAGCCGCTGGTCACCCTGTCCTTCTGCATCGGCGCCTCCGCACTGGCCCCCGCCCTCGTCTACAGCCTCTTCTGGCGCCGCTTCACCCGCGCGGGCCTGCTGAGCACCCTCGTCGGCGGAACGCTGTGCGTCGCCGTCCTGATGACCGGCACCAACCTGGTCTCCGGCTCCCCGCAAGCGGTGTTCCCCGCCCACGACTTCAACTGGTACCCGTTCACCACCACCGGCCTGGTGTCGATCCCCTTCGGCTTCCTCATGGGCTGGCTGGGCACGGTGGCGGGCCGCCGCGCCGAGGGCGAGCGGCAGCGCCGCCAGTACGAGGCGGTGGAGGCGCGGATCCTGGCGGGCCCGGGCGACGGAGCGCCGGACGGGCCCTCGGCGCAGTAGGCGCCCGTACACCGCCGGGACGGGCACCATGGAGGCATGCGGACCGAACCCGTGCTCGTGTACGACGGCGACTGCGCGTTCTGCACCACCTCGGTGCGGTACGTGCGGCGGTGGGTGCGGCCCCGGTGCGCGACGACGCCGTGGCAGTTCGCGGACCTGGACGCCCTCGGCGTCACGCGGCGCCGGGCCGAGCACGAGGCGCTGTGGGTGACGCCCACCGGCGCGGTGCACGGCGGCGCGCAGGCCGTCGCCAGGCTGCTGCTGAGCGCGGGCCGGGGGTGGTCCGTACTGGGAGCGCTGCTCACGCTGCCGCCCCTGCGCTGGGCGGCCCACGGGGCGTACCGCCTGATCGCGAACCACCGCGCCCGCCTCCCGGGCGGCACCCCCGCCTGCACCCTCCCACCCGGCCGCCGCCCGCCGGCCTGACGGGCCGGATGCACACCGGGCGGGCCCCGGGGCGGTTACGGGCGGGACCGGCCGGCGGGGCTCAGCCCTCCGCCGGGGCGCGGCCGGTCAGCGTGGCCAGGCTGGTGCGCACGTGACTCATGTGGGCCTGCATCTCCTCACGCGCGTCGTCGTGCTCCCGCAGGACGCGCTCCATGTCGCGCACGACGCGCTCCTCCCGCACCCGGGCCTCCGCGAGCAGCTCGGCCGCCCGCGCCTCCGCGTTCTCCTGGCCGTGCCGCGCCGCCTCCTCCGCCTCGGCCAGGGTCCGCCGGGCGTCCGCGAGAGCGCCCTCGGCCCGGGCCGCGAGTTCGGCGTGCCGGGCGTCCAACTCGGCCGCCCGCGCGGCGAATTCCCGCTCGGCGCCCTCCCAGCGCTCCGCGTGCTCACGCTCCTGGTCGGCGAGCAGGCCCGCCGCCCGCTGCCGCGTCTCCTTGAGCGCCGCGAGAGCCTCGGCCCGCCACGCCTTCACGTCCCTGCGGGCCCCGGTCCTGACCTCGTCGGCGGTGCGCTGGGCGCCGAGGAGGATCTGCCGGGCCCGGGCGTCGGCGTCCGCCAGTACCGTCTCGGCGTGCGCGCGGGCCGCGTCACGGGTCGCGGCGGCCGCCGCCTCCGCCTGCTCGCGAAGCGCCTGGGCCCGGTCGCGCGCGGTGGCCGACAGCTCCGCCGCCTCCTCCTCGACGACCGCGAGGAGGTGCTGGGCACGCGCGCCGAGACTCTCGTACGTCTGCGGGGCGAGCGCGTCGGCCCGTTCGCGCATCCGCGCCGACTCGGCCTCCATCTCCTTGCTGAGGACGGTCAGACGTGCGGCGCGTTCCCAGGCGGCGTCGCGCTCCTGGGAGAGGCCGTCGGCGTACCGCTCCACCTGGTCCGGACGGTAGCCGCGGCCCCGTCCGGCGACGAAGCCGTGAGGTGACGGTCCCACCGATGCACTCATCCTTGAAGCCTCTCTCCGACGCGCAACACAATCCGTCGCAATCTTGGCGGATCAGGTTCAAGCGCTCAAAACCCGACACTCCGCCCGACCGTCCGGTCAAGGATGCGCCAATTGCCGCCGAAAGTCGGAATGCGAGGAGTCGCCCCACAACGCGTCACACAGGTTTTCAGCCGCCGCCCGGCCGGCACGGGCACGACGCCGTCACCGGCAGGAGGGAGGGCTTCGTACGGGCAGCGGAAAGGGCGCCCGGCCTGTTCCCGGGCCGGACGCCCCTCGCTGCACCATGTCGGGCCCCCGGCCCCTGGACCGTCAGGCCCCCGGGCCGGCAGCCCCTCGTACCGTCAGAGCAGCCCGTCCCACATCTGCTCCAGCAGCACCGACCACCAGCTCTCCGGCGACGCCAGCGCCGCCGGGTCGAGCGCGGCCAGCTGCGCCTGGAAGTCGACCGTCCAGCGGCCGGCCTGCTCGGGCGTGAGACCGAAACGCAGCCGCCACATGTGGCCCAGCAGCGCCAGCGAACGGGTGAACTCCGGCAGCCCCGTGTTCACGAACTGCGGCGGCACGGGCCGGCCGCCCGGCCCCGCCTCCACCGGCACGGCCACGATGTTCGCCGTGCCGTACTGGACGCAGATCGCCCGCCCGAAGTCACTGCCCATGACGAGGTACGAGCCCGCGTCCGGCGCCGGCTGCACCCCGCGCTGCGCGGCGAGTTCCGCGAGCGTGGGCACCGGCTGGCCGGGCACCGCCTGGGCCCAGAAGAACGGCCCGAAATCGACGGGCAGCCCCGCCCAGACGAGCGTACGGGCCACGATCTCCGGTACGCCCTGGCGCGACACCGCGGCCTGGTCGAACCGGAACACGCCCTGCGGCCCGAAGGCCCCGAGCAGTTCGTGCGCGACCCCCTCCGGCGGAATGGGCGGCGCCTGCATCAGCTGACCCGGCGGCGGCAGCGGCACCCGCACCGGCGCGGGGCGCGCCGGCCCGTCCGCGACCTGGTGCAACTCCCCCTGGTGAGTGAGGAGATGCCGCATGCCCTGCTGACGGCTGGCGTGGTCCTTCCCGTACGGCGCCACGCTCGTGATCCGCACCTGCGGCCAGGTCTCGCGGATCATCCGGGCGCAGTAACCGCCCGGCAACTCGCACGACTCCAGCTCGGTGTGCAGCTCCAGCACCTGCTGCGGCGGCACGTTCATGGCGCGCAGCTCGTGCAGGATCTGCCACTCCGGGTGCGGAGTGCCGGGCGCGGAACGGCGGATGAGCTGCTGCTCGCTGCCGTCCTGCGCGCGGTAGCGCAGTACGGCCTGGTAGCCGGGACCGACCGTCGGCAGCCCGGTCGGCCCGGGCTGCGGGTAGCCGTAGCCCTGGTGCTGCGGGGCCTGCGGCACCGGCGGACCCATCGGCGCCGCGCCGGGCGGCATCCCGGGCGGACCGGGCGGACCGGGCGGCTGCGGAGCGCCGGGCATGCCGCCGCCCTGGCTCGGGTCGGCGAACATGGTCGCCGCGTGGTGCACACCACCACCGGGCGCACCGGGGGGACCAGGGGGACCGGGGGGCGTCGGCTGACCGGGAGCACCCGGCGGCCCAGGAGGCTGCGGAACCCCCGGCATCCCCCCACCCTGACTCGGATCGGCGAACATCGTCGCCGCATGGTGCACACCACCACCAGGCGGGCCGGGGGGACCGGGAGGACCGGGCGGCGTCGGCTGACCGGGAGCACCCGGCGGCCCAGGAGGCTGCGGAACCCCCGGCATCCCCCCACCCTGACTCGGATCG